>CALWYA010000050.1 GCA_944385645.1 uncultured Oscillospiraceae bacterium | reverse complement strand
GGCGGCCTGAAGACGGGGATGGAGGTGGCGGTGGCCTGCCCGGAGGGGTACGACCCCGACCCCCGGGTGCTGGACTTCGCCCGCAGCGATCCGGCCCACAAGTTCTCCCTCTTCCGCACCCCCCAGGAGGCGGCGGTGGACGCCGACGTGGTGCTCACCGACGTGTGGGCCTCTATGGGCCAGGAGGAGGAGCGGGCCGTGCGGAAAAAGGCCTTCGCCGGCTATCAGGTGAACGACGCGCTCATGGCCCTCACCCGCCCCAGCTGCATGGTGCAGCACTGCCTGCCCGCCCACCGGGGGGAGGAGATCACCGCCGAGGTCTTCGAGGCCCACGCCGACGAGATCTTCGACGAGGCGGAGAACCGCCTCCACGCCCAGAAGGCGGTCATGTACCTGCTCATGCGGGACGAGGACAATTGATTTCGAGATATGAGAACGCCCGCCGGCATCGCCGGCGGGCGTTTTCTGATTGGACCTAGGTGCGGAGAAGGGCCCACAGCACCGCGCCCAGATCTCCCCGGACGGGGATGGCCCGTTTGCCCAGCTCCGGCGGACAGGCGTCCGAGTCCCGGTTGACACAGGCGTAGCGGGCGTGGGGGTTTTGGGCGGTCATCTTCCAGAAGGGATATTTGATGATGCCCGGGGTATTGTAGCCCACCCCCAGCTCCCAGTAGAGCACCCGCCCCGCCCGGTGGCGGCGGAGGAAGTCCTCGTACCGGCCCGCCGCGGCGTACCAGCCCTCGTCCTGGACGAAGGTGTCGTCGGCGCGCAGGTTGGGGACCATGGGGGCGCCGCACACCGGGCACCGGGGGACCAGTCCGGCGGGGACGGACCTGTCAGGGGCGCCGCCCGCCGGCGGCTCCAGTCCCCGCCCGGTGAGCCGGAAGCCCTGGGCCGCCAGCATTTGGCGGACAGCTTCCTCGTTGTCGTAGGTCCTGCGGTGGCAGGGCCTGGAGCACTGCCACAGGCCGTAGTCCCCCTGGGTGTAGAAGAGCCGCTTTTTGTCGAAGCCCGCCCTCTGAAAGCAGTGGTCCACATTGGTGGTGAGGACGAAATAGTCCCTCCCCTCCGCCAGGGCCAGCAGGTCGCGGTACACCGGGCGGGGCGGGTCCTGATAGCGGTTGATCCAGATATACCGGCTCCAATAGGACCAGAACTCCCCCCGGTCCCGAAAGGGGAAGAAGCCCCCGGTGTACATGTCGTGAAAGCCGTATTGGGCCTCGAAGTCGGCGAAATAGGCGCGGAACCGGGCCCCGGTATAGTCGAAGCCCGCGGCGGCGGACAGGCCGGACCCCGCCCCGATCACCACGGCGTCGGCCCGGTCCAGGGCCTCCCGCAGGCGGTCAAGGCTCGCCCAGGAGGGCGCGGTAGAGGGCGGCGTCCGCGTCTTGAAACACATTGAAGATCACCTTCCGGATGGATGTGGGGCGGGACAGGAAGCGGGTCACCGTGTCCACGGCAATCCCGGCCGCCTCCCCGCGGGGGAAGCGGAACTCCCCGGTGGAGATACAGCAGAAGGCCACGCTGTGAAGGCCGTGCTCCGCCGCCAGAGACAGGCAGGCGGTGTAGCAGGAGGCCAGGGCCGCCCGGTCGGCGTTGGTGAGGGGCCCGGAGATGATGGGACCCACCGTGTGGAGGACGTGCCGGGCGGGGAGATTACAGCCCCCGGTGAGCTTGGCCGTGCCGGTGGGCTCCGGGTGCCCCTGGACCTCCATGAGGCGGGCGCATGCGTCCCGGAGCTGGAGCCCCGCCGCTGAGTGGATGGCGTTGTCGATGCACCCGTGGCAGGGGTGGAAACAGCCCAACAGGGTGGAGTTGGCGGCGTTGACGACGGCGTCTGCACGCAGCCGGGTGATGTCCCCCTGCCACAGAGCGATCCCCGGATGGCCGGGGGCCTCCGGCAGGGCGGCGGCGTCCACCACCCCCCGCTCCTCCCGCTCGGCGGAGAGGAGGGCGTCCTGGAGCCGGAGAAAGTCCGGGTCCAGGGGCAGGGGTGGGCGGATGTTCATCAGGGCCCGCAGGAGCCGCCGCGCCCCCTCCCGGGCCTGGAACTCCGCCGCCCAGGGGCGGCACGCGGGCATCTCGGCCAGCAGCATTTGATTGAGCTGTTCGATCTGTCTCCGGCGGTCCATGGGACCCCTCCTCTCTGGCAAACGGACGGTCAGGGGAAGAAGAAGCCGGCGGTCATGTCCAGATAGTTCTCCCCGCTGTACTGGGGGTATTTCTCCCCAACCGCCGCCTTGAAGCTGTCCCGGTCGGCGCTGGCGGCGGCCAGGACCTTCAGCTCCTTCAGATAGTCGATCTTGGTCCGGGCGTCCTTCTGGTCCTCCGGGGTGTAGTGGGAGGTGAGGATCAGGTCATAGCCCCGGGCGATGTAGCCCTCCAGCTGGGCGATCATGGCGTCGGCGTGGCCCGCCCCGGCCACGATGGAGTGGCAGTCGTGGCCCAGCATGTGGGTGTACACGGCATTGATCTCGGGGATCTCCACGTCGAAGGCCTCGGCGGTGGGGTGGATGACGAACCGGATGCCGCCGATGGTCACCGGCCCATCGGCCAGGATGTGGTCCGCCCGGTGGATGGAGGGGTCGAAGGCCGCCCCGAAGGCGGCGGCGAAGCCGTCGATCAGGGCCTTGCCGCCCCCCTGGGCGGAGTAGTCCACGGCGCTCTGGGTGGCGTACTTGGGGACGCCGGGCAGGAAGGCGGCCCCCGCCCCGTGATAGGCCGCCAGCATCCCCGCCGGCTCCAGCTTCCGGTCCCGCAGATAGGCGGTGAGCTCGGCGATGTTGTCGTGGAAGCAGGGGCTCTCCAGGACCACGACCTGCCCGGCCTTCTCCACCAGGAAGACCTCGTCGTCGATGGGGTCATAGGTCTGGTAGGCATGGAGCCTGACCGCGCCGAAGTCGTACACGTGCATCTCGCCCTTGGTCAGCTTGACGGTCTCATAGGTGTTCTTGTTCATGGAAATGACCTCCTTGGGATTTCGGGCGGCTGTGTCTCCGCCCCTGTGTCCGCATCATAGTGCATCTCAGGGCGTTTGAACAGTACGCACAATTTTGTGCCGTAGGCACCGGATGGTAACATTTGGACAGGCACCGGGAGGAAACCTTTGGAGGATTTCAGGGGTTTCCCGCCCCCGGGCCGCCGGAAAAAATTTTTTCGCGGCGGGGCGGAGCCTTGACGGAAAACGGGGGCAGCCTTATAATAGGGAGGTACTATCCCAAAAGAAACCAAGGAGGGACCGCTTATGGAACGCACGGCGAATACGCTCCCCGCCTGCCCGGTGGAGACCACGCTGACCCTCATCAGCAGCAAGTGGAAGGTGCTCATCCTCCGGGACCTGCTGGGCGGGGCCAGGCGCTTCGGCGAGCTGCGGCGGTCGGTGGGCGGGGTCAGCCAGAAGGTGCTGACCGCCCAGCTGCGGGAGATGGAGGACAGCGGCCTGCTCACCCGCACGGTGTTCCCCGAGGTGCCGCCCCACGTGGAGTACGCCCTCACCGAGCTGGGGTACAGTCTGAAGCCCGTCCTGGACGCCATGTGGAGCTGGGGCGAGGCCTATCAGGCCCGGGAGGCCGGGGAGCAGATATAACATGACGCAAACGCCCGCCGGCGATGCCGGCGGGCGTTCTCGTTGGTTGGGCCGTCTCACAGCCGCCCGCCCGGGCCGGCCAGCTGGGCCTCCCGGCGCAGGGGGCGGTAGACGGTGTAGTACATGGTCAGGCTGCAGGCCAGACCGCCGATGAGCTGGGACACCGCCTCGGCGGTGAAAACCCCCATGGACCCCATCCACACGGGGAGGATAACGGTGAGGGGGGCGTTGATGACCGCCTTGCGCAGCAGGGAGAAGAAGATGGCCTGTTTGGCCCGGCCCAGCCCCACGAAGACCCCCTGGGCGGCCACCTGGAGGGACATGAACAGGAACAGGCCGAAGTAGACCCGCAGGGCGGGCACCCCGTGGGCGATGACCTCCTGGTCGTCGTTGAAGATCAGGATCAGCAGCTGGGGGAAGGCCATGGCGATGGCCCAGAAGACGGCGGCGTAGATCACCGTCAGGGAGAAGCTGAACCGGATGGACTGACACACCCGGTCGGGCTTTTTGGCCCCGTAGTTGAAGCCCATCACCGGCTGGGAGCCGTTGGTCAGGCCGTGGACGGGCATGATGAACACCTCCCGCAGGGAGTTGATGATGGTCATGATGCCCACGTACAGGTCGCCGCCCCAGCTCTGGAGGGTGGCGTTGCACACCACCTGCACCAGGCTGTTGGTCATGTTCATGAAGAAGCCGGACAGCCCCAGGGAGATGATGCGCTTCACCCGCCCGGCCTGGAGGCGCAGACAGGACAGGCGCAGGTGGAGGATGGCCCGCCTCCCGGTGAGGAAGCGCAGCACCCACACCGCCGACACCCCCTGGGAGATCACGGTGGCCAGGGCGGCCCCCTGCACCCCCATGTCCAGCAGGAAGATGAAGACAGGGTCCAGCACCAGGTTGAGCACCGCCCCGATGGTCACCGTCATCATCCCCGTCTTGCCGAAGCCCTGAGTGTTGATGAAGGGGTTCATCCCCAGGCTGATCATGACGAACAGGGTGCCCAGCAGGTAGATGGTCATGTAGTCGTCGGCGTAGGGGAAGGTGGCGTCGCTGGCCCCGAAAAGGTAGAGGATGGGCTCCTTCAGGGCCAGGAAGAAGGCGGTGGTGACCGCCCCCAGGATCAGCAGCAGGGTGAAGGCGTTGCCCATCACCCGCTCGGCCTCCTCGTTGTCCCCCCGGCCCCGGCAGATGGAGCACAGAGGGCCGCCGCCGGTGCCGCACAGGTTGGCCAGCCCCATGATGATGGACACGATGGGGATGGTCACCCCCAGGCCGGTGAGGGCCAGGTGGCTGCTCCCCGGCAGCCGGCCCAGGTAGATCCGGTCCACCACGCTGTACAGCACGTTAACCAGCTGGGCCGCCGTCATGGGGACGGCCAGGGCCATGATATTGCGGGGGATGCTCCCCTGGGAAAAGTCGTGCTCGTCCCGGGCCACGGGGGTCACTCCTTTCTGAAAAGCTCGTTCCCGCCCCCGCAGGGGGGGCGGGAACACGTGGGCCTTACAGGGCCCGGATGTCGGCGATCAGGGCGTCCAGATCCTCCTCGGAGGTGGACCAGCCGGTGCAGAACCGGATGGCGGTGTGGTCCGGGTCGGGCTTGCCGTTGTAGTCGGTGCTGTACTTCTGGGCCAGCTGGGCGTAGATCTCGTCGGGGACCACCACGAACTGCTGGTTGGTGGGGGAGTCCACCATCAGGGGCCACCCCTTGTCCAGCAGGGCCCGCTTCAGCCGCAGGGCCTGGTCCACCGCCTTCCGGCCGATGCGCTCGTAGAGCCCGTCGGCCAGCAGGGCCTCGAACTGGACCCCCAGCAGCCGGCCCTTGGCCAGCATCCCGCCCCGCTGCTTGATGAGGTAGCGGAAGTCCCGCTTCAGGGTCTCGTTCAGGATGACCACCGCCTCGCCGAACAGGGCGCCCGCCTTGGTGCCGCCCAGGTAGAACACGTCGCACAGCCGGGCCAGATCGGGCAGGGTCAGGTCGGAGGCGGCCAGACCGTAGGCCAGCCGGGCCCCATCCACATAGAGGAGCAGGCCGTGGCGGTGGGCGGTCTGGGAGATGGCCTCCAGCTCGGCCCGGGTGTACACGGTGCCCAGCTCGGTGGGGTGGGAGAGGTAGACCAGCCCCGGCTGGGTCTTGTGCTCCCGGGCGGGGTCGGTCTCGTGCTCCCGGCACAGCTCGTCCAGCTGTTCGGCGGTGAGCTTGCCGTCGCCGGTGGGCAGGGGGAGGAGCTTGTGGCCGGTGGCCTCCACCGCCCCCGTCTCGTGGCTGTTGATGTGGGCCAGGGCGGTGCACACCGCCCCCTGGTGGGGGCGCAGGGCGGCGGCGATGACGGTGAGGTTGGCCTGGGTGCCCCCCACCAGGAAGTGCACGTCGGCCTCCGGGGCCCGGCACAGGTCCCGGATCATCCGGGCGGCCCGGGCGCAGTGCTCGTCCTCCCCATAGCCGGGGCAGGGCTCCAGATTGGTGGCCGCCAGGGCCTCCAGCACCTGGGGGTGGGCCCCGGTGTTGTAGTCACATTCAAAGCGGATCATAGTGTTCTCCTTTCCTTTGGGTGGAAGGATATGTTTTGCCTGCGGGCGGGACGGGGATTTGTCCGCTGCGGCGGGGATGGGGGATGGGGTGGTTTCGCCGCCCCGGCGGCGAGTGACTTTGCCAACAGCGGCAAAGTCACCAAAACGCCGTTTAGAAACCTACGGTTTCTAAAAATTTCCCTTCGGTGGTCGGGGATGCTTGCCTGCGTTTTGACATCCGGCGCGCAGGTGGAAATGTAAAGAAGGGCATTTTCCCCGCCCGCTGCCGCTCGTGGTGTGAAATTTGTTTTTGCTGCGTTTCCTTGTTTACATGGCGCGCCTCCCGGTGCCCTCGGTGGGGCCGCCCCTACGGTGATGCCGGGGCGCCATTGTCCGTAGGGGCCGATGTCCTCATCGGCCCGAATCGGTGTGTCCGGGAGGCCGCGCTCTACATGGCGTATGCCTCGTAGGGTTCGCCTCTCGTCACCGCAGCACCGCGCCGCAGGTCTTTTCCAGGGTCTCCAGGATGGACTTCACGTCCTGGTCGGCCTCCTCGGCGGTGAGGGAGCGGTCGTCGGCGCGGAGGACCAGGTTGAAGGCCACGCTCTTCTTGCCGGCGGGGATGTTGGTCCCCCGGTAGATGTCGAACAGGGCGGCCTCCTTCAGCAGGCCCCGGGCCCCCTCCCGGATGGCGCGCTCCAGCTGCCCCACGGTGACGGCCTCGTCGCACACCACGGCGATGTCCCGGGTGACGGCGGGGAACTTGGGCAGGGGGACGTACTCCGGGTCGGCCCCCTTGGCCAGCATCAGCTCGTCCAGACTCAGCTCGGCGCAGTACAGCTCCCCGTCCACCCCGAAGTTCTGAGCGGCCAGGGGGTGGACCTGACCCAGGATGCCCAGGCAGTCGCTGCCGCTCCACACGGTGGCGCAGCGGCCGGGGTGCCAGGAGGCGTCGGAGGGGGCGCCGGTGGGCCCCTCGAAGCGGACGTCCTTCACCCGCAGCTGCTTCAGGATGGCCTCCACCGCCCCCTTCAGGGCGAAGAAGTCCATGTCCTCGCCGTAGGCGCCCAGGGTGAGCACCTTGGCCTCGTTGGCCAGGCCGTCCTCCCCGCCGGGCAGATAGACCCGGCCCACCTCATACAGCCGGGCGGACTTGTTCCGGTAGTTCCAGTTCCGGGCCAGGATGTCCAGCATGGAGGGCAGGGTGGTGGTGCGCATGATGGAGGTGTCCTCCCCCAGGGGGTTCAGGATCTTGAAGCTCTTGCGGGCGTGGTAGTCCGCCGGCCACAGGATCTTGTCGTACCAGGCGGGGGAGATGAAGGAGTAGGTGATGATCTCGTCATAGCCGCAGGCCCGGCACACGGCCCCCAGGGTCTGCTCCAGCTTCTGCTCCTCGGAGTAGCCCCCCCGGGTGGTCTGCCCCCGCATGAGGGTGGTGGGGATCTTGTTGTACCCGTAGAACCGGGCCACCTCCTCGGCCAGGTCGGCGATGCCCTCCACGTCGCCCCGCCAGGAGGGGACGATCACGTCGGCGGGGCCGTTGGGGAAGTTCTTCTCGGGGGTGCGGATCTCCACCCGCTCCAGGTACTGGTACATGTCCACCGCGTCGATGTCGGTGCCCAGCAGGGCGTTCACCCGGTCGGGGTCCATGCGGATGACGTGGGGCTGGGGGACGAAGTTGAGCACGTCGATGACGCCGTCCACCACCTCGCCGGCCCCCAGCAGCTCCACCAGCTCGCAGGCCCGCTGGACGGCGGGCAGGGTGTTCAGGGGGTCCAGACCCTTCTCGAACTTGGCGGACGCCTCGGTGCGCATGCCAAGAGCCAGGGCGCCCTTGCGGATGCAGGTGCCGTCGAAGCAGGCGGACTCGAAGACCACGTCGGTGGTGTCGGAGACGATCTCGGAGTTCTCGCCGCCCATGATGCCCGCCAGACCCACCGCCCGGTGCTCGTCGGCGATGACCAGGTGGTTGGCGGTGAGCTTGCGCACGTTGCCGTCCAGGGTGGTGAGCTCCTCCCCCTCCTGGGCCCGGCGGACGATGATCTTGCCGCCCTTCACATAGCGGTAGTCAAAGGCGTGCATGGGCTGGCCGTACTCCAGCATGACGTAGTTGGTGATGTCCACGATGTTGTTGATGGGCCGCACCCCCATGGAGCGCAGCCGCTCCCGCATCCACTTGGGGGAGGGGCCGATCTTCACGTTGCGCACCATCCGGGCGGTGTACCGGGGCACCAGGTCGGCGGCGGGGGTCTCCACGTCCAGCAGGTCGGGGAGGACGCCATTGGCGCCGCCCCGTACCACCGGCTCGTGGAGGCGCAGGGGGGCGTCATAGGTGGCGGACACCTCCCGGGCCAGGCCGATGACCGACAGGCAGTCGGGGCGGTTGGGGGTGATCTCGAACTCCACCACGTGGTCGTCGGCGTTGATCACCGGCTTGATGTCGTCCCCAAGCTCCACCCCCTCCTCGTGGAGGACGAAGATGCCGTCGGGGATGCAGTGGGGGAACTCCGCCTGCTCCGCCCGCAGATCGGCCAGGGTGCAGATGGTGTTGGTCTTGGTGTTGTAGGCCACCAGGTCTCCCTTGTGGAGGTTGGCGCAGGGGGTGGTGACGATGGCGCCGCTGGGGCCGTCCTTCTCCGCGTAGGACAGATTGCAGGTCCAGCGGTTCACGTCCTTCTCCGTCACCGCCTCCACCCGGGCGCACACCACGGGCCCGAACACCTTGTCCCCGGGCTGAATGTCCGCGGGGATGGAGGGCTTGGCCGGGTCCAGGGGGTGGTAGTCGTTCAAGAGGGCGGCGGGGGTGATGGCGGCGTAGGGGAAGTCCCGCTCGTCCAGGCCCAGCTCATACAGGCCGCACATCATGCCGTTGGACTCGATCCCCCGGAGCACGCCCTTCTCGATCTTCTTGCCCCCGGGGAGGGAGGCCCCGTCCAGGGCCACGGGGACCAGGTCCCCCACGTGGATGTTCCAGGCGCCGGTGACGATCTGGATGGGGAAGGGCTCCCCCACGTCCAGGTGGCACACCCACATGTGGTCGGAGTTGGGGTGGTGCTCCATGGACAGGATGCGGCCGGCCACAATCTTGTCGATCTCCTCCCCCAGGTCGTGGGTCAGCTCCACCTTGGAGCCGGACAGGGTCATGGCCTCGGCGAAGTCCTTGTCATTGGCGTCAACGGTGACGAACTCGCTGAGCCACTTTCTGCTTAGATTCATCGTAAAAACTCCTTTATGTCAGAGTGAAGAGTTGAGAGTGAAGAGTGAAGATATTGTGTCCGGCGCAGCCGGACAAATGAAAAACATTCGCCTGCGGCGAATCCCATATCTCCACTCTCTACTCTTCACTCTCCACTCTTTCTTAAAATTGTTCCAAAAAGCGCACGTCGTTCTCGAAGATCAGCCGCAGGTCGGCGATCTTGAACCGGCGCATGGCGGTGCGCTCCAGGCCGATGCCGAAGGCCCAGCCGGAGTAGACCTCGGGGTCGATGCCCGCCATCTCCAGCACCCGGGGGTGGATCATGCCCGCGCCCAGCAGCTCGATCCAGCCCTCGCCCTTACAGGTGGGGCAGCCCACGCCGCCGCA
>CALWYA010000049.1 GCA_944385645.1 uncultured Oscillospiraceae bacterium | reverse complement strand
CCCGCGCCCTTCCGCGGTATCCTACGCCTCTCCGCGGCCGGCCTCTCGGCCCCGCTTCAAGACGCTCGATTATATTACCAGACTCCCGCCTCCTTGTCAACCCATTTTTTCAGGTTTTTCTCATTTTTTCCACATTCTCTCCCGTCCCCCGGAAAACGGCCCCGCAATTCCACCGCAGGCGGACATTTGCCCGTGGAATTTTCTATTGCGCAACGACACCGCTTGTGATACCCTTATATTATTCTCACTTTGTCCACAGGAGGGACTTCCATGCCCATCAAGATCCCCGATTCTCTGCCCGCCCGGGCCACCCTGGAGGGGGAGAACATCTTTGTCATGACGGAATACCGGGCCATCCACCAGGATATGCGCCCGCTGAAGCTGCTGATCCTGAACCTGATGCCCACCAAGATCGTCACCGAGACCCAGCTGCTGCGCAAGCTGTCCAACTCCCCCCTCCAGGTCCAGGTGGAGCTGCTCCACACCCTGAGCCACGTCTCCCAGAACACCGACGCCGAGCACCTGTCCTCCTTTTATACCTCCTTCGACCAGATCCGGGAGAACCGGTACGACGGCATGATCATCACCGGCGCCCCGGTGGAGAACCTGGACTTTGCCGACGTGGACTACTGGGATGAGCTGTGCCAGATCATGGAGTGGACCCGCACCCACGTCCACTCCACCCTCCACATCTGCTGGGGGGCCCAGGCGGGGCTGTACTATCATTATAAGATCCCCAAGTACGACCTGGGGAAAAAGCTGTTCGGCGTCTTCCCCCACAAGGTGGTGCGCACCCAGTCCCCCCTGTTCCGGGGCTTTGACGACGTCTTCTACGTCCCCCACTCCCGGTACACCGAGAACCGGCTGGAGGACATCGAGAAGGAGCCCGAGCTGCAGCTGCTGGCCGTGTCCGACCAGGCGGGGGTCTTCGCCGTCAAGAGCCGGGACAACCGCCGCTTCTTCATCACCGGCCATCCGGAGTACGACCCGGACACCCTGGCCAACGAGTACTTCCGGGACGTGAACAAGGGCATCGACATCAACGTCCCCGCCAACTACTTCCCCGACGACGATCCCAAACAGGCCCCGGTGGTCCGCTGGCGCTCGGCCGCCCAGCTGTTCTACACCAACTGGCTGAACTACTACGTCTACCAGACCACCCCCTACGATTTGGAGAAGATCCGGTAATGCGGTCCGGGGCGCGGGAATGTTCCCGCGCCCCGACTTTCTTTCCACACGCCTGCAATAAAAAGGAGGTGTCACACTGTGGAAGCGCTCTTTCCCCGCATCTGGGCCCTGACCCGGCAGATCCCGCCGGGAAAGGTGGCCACCTATGGACAGCTGGCCCGGTGGGCGGGCAACCCCCGTCTGGCCCGGGCGGCGGGCTACGCCATGCACAGCGCCCCGGCGGACGTGCCCTGTCACCGGGTGGTCAACCGGTTCGGCGGCCTGTGCGACGCCTTCCTCCCCGCCGGGCGGGAGACCCACCGGATGCTCCTGGAGGTGGAGGGGGTGGGCTTCCGCCCCGACGGGACGGTGGACCTGGAACAATATCTGTGGCGCGGGCCGGAGCTGTGATCCGGCCCGCGCTGTTCTGTCCGCCCGCGCTGTGCCGGCGGGCCGCCGATTCTTAAATTCCCTTCAGAAAACCTTAATCAAATCCTCAGACTTTCTTCAGGGAAATCGCCGGAACTGTATGATATGCTTTCATACAGTTTCAGGGGCGCGGCCCCGAAGGAGGATTTTTTATGGCGGAACAATGGAAGACGGCCCTGTGCGCCCTGGTACTGGCGCTGAGTCTGGCCCTGGCCTGGGCCCAGGAGACTGCCTGGTCCCATCAGGCCGGCCCCGGACAGGCCACAGCCCCCGCGGGGGCCGAGTGGGTCCTGCCCGGCGGGCGGCGGTAAGGGGGGCGGCAACATGAGCGAACTGCTGACGGCCGCCGGCCTGACCCGGGTCTATGGCAGGGGGGCGGCGGCCACCCGGGCCCTGGATGGGGTGTCCCTGTCCCTGGAGCAGGGGGAGTTCGTGGGGGTGATGGGCCCCTCGGGCTCGGGCAAGACCACCCTGCTCAACTGCATCGCCACCATCGACCGGCCCACGTCCGGCTCCATCGTCCTGGACGGCCGGGAGCTCACCGGCCTGCGGGGGCGGGAGCTGGCCCGGTTCCGCCGGGAGCGGCTGGGGTTCATCTTTCAGGACTGCAACCTGCTGGACACCCTCACCGCCTTTGAAAACATCGCCCTGTCCCTGTCCATCGTGGGGGCGCCCGCCCGGGAGATCCCCGGCCGGGTGCGGGAGATGGCGGAGCTGCTGGGCATCGCCGACTGCCTGGACAAGTACCCCTGGCAGATGTCCGGGGGCCAGCAGCAGCGGTGCGCCGCCGCCCGGGCCATGGTCACCCGGCCCGCCCTGGTGCTGGCCGACGAGCCTACCGGAGCCCTGGACTCCAAGTCGGCTCGGCTGCTGCTGGACCGGCTGGAGGATCTGAACCGGACCATGGGGGCCACCATCCTCATGGTCACCCACGACGCCTTCACCGCCAGCTGCTGCCGGCGGGTGGTCTTTCTCCGGGACGGGAAGCTCTTTCTGGAGCTGCGCCGGGGGGAACTGGACCGGCGGGCCTTTTTCCAGCGGCTCATCCGGGTGGTGTCCGACATGGGAGGGGAGATGGCCGATGTTTTCTAAGCTGGCAATCCGGAACGTGCGCCGCTCCTTCCGGGACTACGGGGTGTATCTCCTCACCCTCACCTTCGGGGTGTGCCTGTTCTATACCTTCAACTCCCTGGACGGCCAGGCGGTCATGGTCTATCTGGCCCAGAACGGCAACCCGGCGGTGGAGACCATCCTGGTGCTGATCGACATCTTCTCCGTCTTTGTGGCGGCGGTGCTGGCCTGTCTCATCCTGTACGCCGACCGCTTCCTCCTGCGCCGGCGCAAGCGGGAGCTGGGCACCTATCTGCTCCTGGGCCTCAGCCACGGGCAGGTGGCCCGGGTGCTGTTCCTGGAGACGGGGGCGGTGGGTCTGCTCTCCCTGGGGGCGGGGCTGGCCCTGGGGACGCTGGCCTCCCTCGGCCTGTCCGCCCTCACCCTGTCCATGTTCCAGATGGACCTGAGCCAGATGCTGGCCCTGACCTTCTCCCCCCGGGCGGCGGGCAAGACTGCGGTGTATTTCGGCCTGATCTTCCTGCTGGTCATGCTGTTCAGCGGCCTGCAGGTCTCCCGGTCCAAACTCATCGACCTGCTCCGAGGGGATCGGAAAAACGAGGAGCTCAAGCCCCGCCCCCTGGGGGTGTCGGTGCTCCAGTTCGCGGCCGGGGCGGTCTGCCTGGGGGCGGCCTACGCCATCCTGCTCACCTTCGGCATGGCCATCTCGGTGGCCGTCCCGGTGCTGTGCGTCCCCATGCTGGGGCTGGGCACCCTGGGCACGCTGCTGATTTTCCGCTCGCTGCCCGGCTTTGTGATGCGCTTTGTTCAGCGGCGTCCGGGCGTATACTTCAAGGGGCTGAACCTGTTCACCCTGCGCCAGTGGCTCAGCCGGGTCCACACCACCTATCTGGCCCAGACCGTGGTGTGCATTCTCCTCCTGCTGGCCATCGGCATCACGGCCAGCTCGGTGGGGATGAACAGCGCCATCGAGTCGGCGGCCGGCGGGCAGGCGCCCTATGATCTGACGGTGTACAGCGGCGCGCCGGAGGAGGAACTGGTGGACTTGAACCAGATCCTCCGGAACCGGATGGTGGACCCCGCCCAGGTGTTCGCCTGGGAATATGAGGCCGTGATCTATTACAACGATCCGGAGGTCACCCGGGAGGAGGGGTGGGCCGCGCTGCCTCTGTCCGTCTATAATGCCCTGCTCTCCCATCTGGGGCAGCCTGCCTACGAGGGTCCCCTGCCCTACTGCCCGGAAAATTGGGGCGCGGACCCGGCCTTCGGCTATCTGGGCAGCTTTTTGGTGATCCCGGACGAGATGGCCGGTCAGCTGGAGCCGTGCTGGCAGATCTGGTTTGTGGACTACGCCGGGGACAAGGAGCGGACTGAGCAGATCGTCCTGGCAGCGGTGGACAGCCCGGAGGCGGGATTCCCGGAGGGATACGGCTATACCTCCCGGCTGGAGACCTGGCAGGACCTGATGGGCAGCAAGATTCTGGCCCTGTTCCTGGGACTGTATCTGGGCTTCACCTTCCTGCTGGCCGCGGCGGCGGTGCTGGCCCTCCAGCAGCTCAGCCAGGGGGCCGACAACGCCGGGCGGTACGCCGTTCTGCGCCGGCTGGGGGCGGAGGAGAAACTGACCGTCCGATCCGCGGGACAGCAGGTGGCTCTGGCCTTTTTCCTCCCCCTGGGTCTGGCCCTGATTCACAGCGCGGTGGGCATGAAGGCGGCCAACGACCTGATCGCCACGGCGGGACATGTGGACAGCGTGCAGAGCAGCGTGGTCACCGCCGTGCTGCTGGTGCTGGTCTATGGGGGCTATTTTCTGGCCACCGCCCTGGCCTGCCGGCGGATGGCCCGAGGCCGATGAGAAGCAAGGCCCCCCGAGCTTCATCGGGGGGGCCTTGTTTGCCGCCTTCCCGCCATCTGTACAGGCCGGGCGGGCCGACGGGCGGGCAAAATTGTGAAAAATCTCTCTTTCCAGGGGGGGACGGGCCGACTATAATAGTGCGGTACGCGGCGGGGAACCGCCGCCGGGAAGGAGAGACGTCCCCATGACCAGAGATCTGACCTGCGGCAGCCCCATGCGGCTGATTCTGGGCTTTGCCCTGCCCACCCTGCTGGGCATGCTGTTTCAGCAGTTCTACAATTTGATGGACACCATGATCGTGGGCAAGCTGCTGGGGGCCCAGGCCCTGGCGGCGGTGGGCTCCACCGGCTCCATCAGCTTTTTCGTCATCGGCTTCTGCACCGGGGTGTGCAGCGGCTTCGCCATCCCGGTGGCCCAGCGGATGGGGGCCGGGGACCTGTCCGGCATGCGCCGGTACGTGGCCAACGCCGCCTGGCTGTCCGGCCTGTTCGCCGTGGTCCTCACGGCGGCCACCTGCCTGCTCTGCCGGACGATCCTCACCATCATGAACACCCCGGCGGACATCTTTGACCGGGCCTACGCCTATATCTTCGTCATCTTCCTGGGCATCCCCGCCACCTTCCTCTATAACCTGCTGGCGGGAATCCTCCGCTCCCTGGGGGACAGCAAAACGCCGGTGTACTTCCTGGCCCTGGCGGCCTTTCTGAACATCGCCCTGGACTTCGCCCTGATCCTGTGGTTCGACGCGGGGGTGGCCGGGGCGGCCATCGCCACGGTGATCTCCCAGGGGGTGTCGGGGGCGGCCTGCCTGCTCTACATGGTCAAGCGGTACCCGGTGCTGCGCATGAGCCGGGCGGAGCGGCGGCCGGACGCCGGCTGCTGCGGGCGGCTGTGCGCCATGGGGGTGCCCATGGGGCTGCAGTACTCCATCACCGCCATCGGGTCCATTGTGCTCCAGGCGGCGGTGAACGGCCTGGGCACCGTCTATGTGGCCGCGGTGGCCGCAGGGGCCAAGCTGTTCCAGCTGCTGGCCTGTCCCTACGACGCCATGGGGGCCACCATGGCCACCTACTGCGGCCAGAACGTGGGGGCCTGGAAGCTGGACCGGCTGGGGCAGGGCATCCGGGCCTGCGCCTGGCTGGGGGCGGGCTACGCGGTGCTGGCCTTCGGAGGGATGCTGCTGTTCTCCGCCCCCTGCGCCATGCTGTTCCTGGACCCGGCGGAGCCGGAGCTGCCCCTGCTGCTGGACCTGACCCGCCGGTATATCGTGACCCTCACCGCCTTTTTCTTCCCCCTGGCCCTGGTGAACATCGTCCGCTTCTCCATCCAGGGGATGGGGTACAGCCTGTTCGCCATCCTGGCCGGGGTGCTGGAGATGATCGCCCGGACCGGGGTGGGCATGTGGCTGGTGCCCGTGTTCGGCTATCCCGCCGCCTGCTTCGCCTCCCCCGCCGCCTGGCTGGCCGCCGACCTGTTCCTGCTCCCGGCCAGTATGCTGTGCGTCTCCCGGCTGCGCCGCCTCCACCCGGCGGAGCGGGCCGCCGCCCAGGAGGCCGCCCCCGCGCCGGAGCATCCCGTCCGGGCGGCGCGCTCCGGGGCACGCAGCTGAATACGTGTCCCTTTGTCCGGCCCCCGGCGGGGGCCGGACAAATTTTTTCTCCCTTGGCGCAGCAAATCGCCCCGCCCATGCGTCTAATGGGGTGAAGGGAGGTGGTCCTATGTCCCACACATCCGGCCGGCCGGCGGATTGGGAGCAGCTGGTACATGACAACGAGAACCGCCTGTACCGGGCGGCCCTGGCCATCCTGGGCCACCCACAGGAGGCGGAGGACGCGGTACAGGACGCCTTTGTGCGCTATCTGGAGCGGGCCCCGGCGGACCTGGAGCGCCCGGGGGCCTGGCTCATGCGGGTGCTGGTGAACGGGTGCAGGAGCCGGCTGCGGCTGGCCTGGCGGCGGGTGGGTCCCCTGCCCGACGACCTGCCCGCCCCGGGGCCCGAGGAGCGGCTGGAGCTGGAGGAGCTCTGGTCCCTGCCCCCGGCGGACCGGGCGGTGCTCCACCTGTACTACTACGAGGGCTACTCCACGGAGGAGATCGCCCGGATGACCGGCCAGCGGCCGGGGACGGTGCGGGCCCGGCTCAGCCGGGCCCGGGAGAAGCTGCGCCGGCTGCTGGCGGAGGAGGAATAACGCAAGGGAGTGATACTATGAAATCCTACCATACGTATATGGACCGACAGGGTCTTTCCCGGGAGGCCCACGAAAAACTGCTGGCGCTGACCGCCTCCCGGCGGCGGGCGGTCCCCCGCTGGGCAACGGGGGCGGCCGCCCTGGCCGCCTGCTGCGCCCTGTGCCTGGGGCTGTGGCGGCTGTCTGGCCCTGTCCAGCCGGCAGAGCAGCTCACATCGGACAGCACGGTTCCCGGGCAGAAGGATACCTACGGCCCCGGGGAGACGCCCCCGGGGGAGCAGGGGGACGGCATCGTGGTGGAGGGCCCGGACGGGGCGGCCCTGAACTTCTTCGCCCTCCCCTACATCGCCTATCCGGAGCTGGAGGAGGGGGCCGCTGTGGATACCAGCCCCGCCGCCCTCGCCCTGCCCGAGGGCTATTTTGAGGAGACTCTGACCCTGGCCGACCTCCAGACCATCTTCTGGGGGCCGGAGGGCAAGCCGGAAGGGGCGGAGGGGGATCTGCCCTGGACCCTGGACTGGGGGGGCTATGCCCTCTCCGGCCGGGCCTGCTACGACGGGGAGGGGGAGCTGCTGTGGCTCTATGTGTTCGGGGAACACCCGGATGGGCCCTCCTTCACCCTGGAGCTGCGGCCCGGGGCCCTGCCCGTGAGCTGCCTGGTGGAGCCGGGCCGGACCGCCACCGACGTGCGGGGGACGGAGGTCACCGGCTGGAGCCGGACCTATGACCGGGACGGAGACGGGGTGGACGACGTCATCTGCGGCAGCGAGTTCATGGCCGGGGACGTGGGGGTCCGCTTCGAGACCGTGGTCCCCGCCGACGCCGCCGGCGATCCGGCGGGGGTCTGTCAGCTGGCCAACACCCTCCTGGTGCGGCAGGCCCTGTCCGACGGGGGGCTGTCCCTGGAGGCTCTGATGAGGGCGGAGGAGGTGCCCGACTGGCGGGCGGAGACCTTCGACTCCCTGGCCCAGGCCCGGCAGGAGGCCGCCTTCGCCCCCTATCTGCCCCGGGAGAACCCCGCCGGCTACGGGGAGTTCTTCGGCAGACTGGAGTACCAGGAGGGGAACTATGATCTGCTGTGGGTGCGCTGGTCCCGGGGCTATCAGGACGTGGAGGTGGAGGTCCGCCTGCCCGAGGGGGAGGAAACCACCTACTATCAGCTGGTGGACCCGGCCGCGCCCGAGACCTACGACAAGCGGCTCTACTCCATCCCCTGGGCGGACAGCGTGCCCGAGGAGCACCGGGAGACGGTGGACCACCCCATGTTCCGGGCGGAGGACATGACCCGGGACCTGGTGGCGGCCCGGGCCCACTTCAAGACCGAGCGGGGGGAGCCCGACGCCTGGGTCATCGACTTCGCCGTCCTCCACCCGGAGGGGGCGGTGGTGGAGTACCACTGTGAGGGGCTCACCGTGGACCAGGTGTGGGCCATGGTAGAGGACACCCTGTGAGGACAGGGTAACATAAATCTTAAATTTTTATAAATTCCCCGGCCGCCCTCTTGCCGAATCGGGTCGGACCCGCTATACTGGACGGGAATGAGTCAACGTGGGGAGGAAGCAGCCCTGGAAGAACGATATATGAATGTGTCCCGGCGGGGGAGCGCCCCCTCCCGCCTGCGGGAGGACCGGGATGAGGCGCCCCGCCGGCGGAGAGCCGGAGCCCGGGCCAAGCCCCGCCGGTCCCGGGCGGTCTCCCTGGGCCTTGGGCTATACAAGGGGCTGGTGATCCTCTCCGCCCTGATCGTGGCCGCCTACATCGGCCTGCAGCTGATGAGCAAGACCCCGGAGCAGGCGGCGCCCCCCCAGCAGGGGGGCCAGGGGCCCGACCAGGAGACGGTCCTCCCGGCGGGGGACGGCTCCCAGGAGCCGGAGGAGGCCCCGCTGGTGCGCCGGGACTATGTGTACAACATCCTCCTGGCGGGCACCGACGCGGAGGGCTACCGCACCGACGTGATGATGGTGCTGTGCTATGACACGGTGGAGCAGACCGTGGGGGTGGTCTCCGTCCCCCGGGACACCATCACCCGCCGGGACAGCGGGAACGTGAAGCTGGTCTACGGCTCCGGCGGCGTGGAGCAGCGGGTGGAGGACATCTCCCACATGCTGGGCATCCCCATCGACTACTACATCCAGGTCAACCTCCAGGGCTTCATCACCTTGGTGGACTACCTGGGGGGCGTGGAGCTGGACATCCCCCTGGACATGAACTATGACGACCCCACCCCCGGGCAGGACCTGCACATCCACTTCACCAAGGGGACCCACCTGCTCAGCGGCCAGGAGGCCATGGAGGCGGTGCGCTACCGCCACGACAACGCGGACAGCCCCAACTACGAGGCCAACCAGTGGTACAGCGACGTGCAGCGCACCCAGCTGCAGCAGCAGCTGTTGACGAATCTGGCCAAGAAGGTGCTCTCCTGGGACAGCCTGCCCAAGCTCACCGGCTTCGTGGAGATCTTCAACGAGAACGTGGAGACCGACCTGAGCCTGAACGAGATGCTGTGGTTCGCCCAGAAGGCCCTGGGGCTGGACCCGTCCACCGGGGTGGAGACCCAGACCCTGGAGGGCCGGGGGGACGCCTATTACCAGGGGCAGGCCTGGTGCTTCGAGCTGGACCCGGACAAGACGGTGGAGACGGTCAACCGCCTCATCAACCCCTATGACCGGGACCTGACCTTGGAGGACATGGACCTCCTGCCGGCGGACAGCTACTATTTCAGCTACTGAGATTGGATCATATCAAAAACCGGCCCGCAGCTTCCCAAAGCTGCGGGCCGGTTTTTTCATTCTGTCACTCCACACCCAGGGTCTGGATGAGCAGGTTGCGCAGGGAGATGGCGCTCTGGCGGTTCATGACCACCGAGGCCACCAGGTCGGAGGCGG
The DNA here is from genome assembly GCA_944385645.1 of uncultured Oscillospiraceae bacterium. Classification (GTDB taxonomy): domain Bacteria; phylum Bacillota; class Clostridia; order Oscillospirales; family Oscillospiraceae; genus Lawsonibacter. The sequence goes on along the minus strand of CALWYA010000049.1, from coordinate 111 downwards.
GGGTGGACACGTTCTCCAGCGCCCCTTTGGAGGAGACGGTGACGGCGTTCTCCATATACTTGTAGGCGATGTCCAGGGTGACCTCCAGCACCTCCCCGTCCTTGCCGGACA
>CALWYA010000048.1 GCA_944385645.1 uncultured Oscillospiraceae bacterium | reverse complement strand
GAGGCGTTGTACCGCCCGCTCTCCAGGGAGATGATGGTCTGCCGGGTGACGTCCACCGCGTCGGCCAGCTCCGCCTGGGAGATCTTCCGCTCCTTCCGCAGCTGCGCGATCCGATTGGTCACGCCCCCGCCCCCTTTCATCAGAAATTAGGTAAAGCTTGCTTTACAATTCGGAGTATAGCACGCTTTACATTTTGTGTCAAGGGGGCTTTACATCTTTTTTGAAAAATTTTGCGCGCCCGGCCGATGGCCGGACGCGCAAATCAGCTTTGTCCATGCATCCGTTATGCTTCCAGTTCCTCCAGTTCCTTCCGCCACAGGGCGTTTACCGCGTCGCTGGGCATCCGCCAGTCGCCCCGGGGGGAGAGGGTGAGGGAACCCACCTTGGGGCCGTCGGGCAGACAGGAGCGCTTGAACTGTTGGGCGAAGAAGCGGCGGTAGAAGTTGTTCAGCCACTTCAGGATGGTCTCCCGGTCATACCGGTCTCCCAGCGCGTACCGGGCCAGCCGGAACACCTTCCGGGGGGAGAAGCCCCAGCGGACCGCGTAGTACAGGAAGAAGTCGTGGAGCTCATAGGGGCCCACCAGATCCTCGGTCCTCTGAGCAATCTCCCCCTCCTTGGGGGGCAGCAGCTCGGGCGAGACCGGCGTATCCAGAATATCCCGCAGCACAGCGGCCAGCTCCGGGTCGCTCCCCTCCGCCTGGTCGGCGGAGTAGGCCACCAGGTGGCGCACCAGGGTCTTGGGGATGGAGCCGTTCACCCCGTACATGGACATGTGGTCCCCGTTGTAGGTGGCCCAGCCCAGGGCCAGCTCGCTCAGGTCGCCGGTGCCGATGACCAGGCCCCCCCGCTGGTTGGCCAGGTCCATAAGCACCTGGGTGCGCTCCCGGGCCTGGGCGTTCTCAAAGGTCACCGACAGGTCGTCCATAGACTGGCCGATGTCCCGGAAGTGGACCTTCACCGCCTCGCCGATGTCCACCGTGCGGAAGGAGGCCCCCATGTGCTCGGCCAGCAGCTGGGCGTTGGACTTGGTGCGGCTGGTGGTGCCGAAGCAGGGCATGGTGACGGCCAGGATGTCGGTCCGGGGCCGGCCCAGCAGGTCCATGGCCCGGGCGGTGATCAGCAGGGCCAGGGTGGAGTCCAGCCCCCCGGACAGGCCCACCACGGCGCAGCCCGCCCCGGTGTGCTCCAGCCGCTTTTTCAGCCCCAGGGCGGCGATGGTCAGGATCTCTCGGCACCGCTCCGCCCGGTTCCCCGCGTCGGCGGGGACGAAGGGGCTGGGACTCACTGGCCGGGTGAGGACGGTCTCCTCCAGCTCCAGGGAGAAGATCCTGCGGCCCACCCCCAGGCAGTGGGCATCCTCCATGGGATCCAGCTCCGAAGGGGTGAAGGTGTTCATCCGGCGGCGCTCAAAGGCCAGGCGGCCCACGTCGATCTCGCTGACGGTCAGGCCGGAGGCAAAGCGCCCCTCGGCCAGCAGCGCCCCGTTCTCCGCGATCATGTCGTGCCCGGCGAACACCAGATCGGTGGTGGACTCCCCCTCCCCGGCGTCGGCGTACACATAGCCGCACATCAGCCGGGCGGACTGCCCGACCACCAGGGCCCGGCGGTAGTCCGCCTTGCCCGCCACCTCGTTGGAGGCGGACAGATTCAAAATCAGGGTGGCCCCCGCCCGGGCCAGGGCGGCGGAGGGGGGCTCGGGGACCCACAGGTCCTCACAGATCTCCACCCCCACCACCAGATCGGGCACAGCCTCACACTGAAACACAACGTTGGCCGACAGGCTGACCTCCTGCCCGCACAGCTCGATCATATGGTCAACGCCCTCGCCGGAGGCAAACCACCGCTGCTCGTAGAACTCGCCGTAGTTTGGCAGATGGAGTTTAGGCGCCAGGCCCCACAGCTCCCCCCGACACAGAATGGCAGCGCAGTTGTACAGCTTTCCGGTCCACTTGTTCCGCACCGGCAGGCCCACCGCCGCCAGGATGTCCAGCTCCTTTGTGGCCTCCAGCACGGTCCCCAGGGCCTCCTCCGCCCCCCGGAGGAGCGTATCCTGCAAAAACAGGTCCCCGCAGGTATAGCCGGTCAGGCACAGCTCGGGCAGGGCCAGCACCTTGACCCCCTGCTCCGCGGCCTGCTCCATCAGGGCAATGACCTGCCCGGCGTTATAGGCGCAGTCGGCCACCCGGATCTTCGGGGTGCCGGCGGCCACTTTCACAAATCCGTCCCGCATCACAAAACCTCCCATACGGCAACTCGGTGCCCCTATCTTACCCCACTTTTCGGGGAAATGCAACCAAAAAGAGAGACAGGGCGGGGTCTCCCGCCCTGTCTGATCCTTTGCTCAGCTGTTCACGGTCACATAGTCGCCGGACACATAGCCCTCCCGGCCCGGGCTGTACTCGATCCGGTACCAGCCGTTCTCCACCCCAAGGATGGTGACGGTGGCACCGTTCGGGGCGCTGGCCAGCACCTCGTACTCCGAGCCGGGGCCCGACCGGATGTACAGGCCGCCGGGGGCGTTGATGGTGCCCTCGCTGCCCGCCGCGGCCGTCCCGCCGCCCTGGCCGCCGCCGGAGGGGGCCGGGTCGTCGCTCCCGCCGGCGTTCTGGGCCCGGCAGTAGACCTCGCACTGGGCCTGGACCCCGCCGCAGGTGGCGGTGACCACCACGCGCTGCAGCTCGGTGCCCGTGTTCACATTCCGAATCAGACCGTTCGCGTCCACCGTCAGAATACTGGGGTCGCTGCTGGTCCACTCCACCGGCTCTCCCACGTCGGCGGGCGTCACCGTGGCGGTGAGCTGATAGGGCTCGTCGTACTGAAGGGTGAAATCCGTCCGGCTCAGCGTGATGGACTCGGCCGCTGGCCCCTGGACCTGGCCGCTGTCGCCGCCGGGCTGACTGGTATCCGTCTGGCTGCTGCCCGGGTCGGCCGCGGAGCTGTCGCCGCCCCCCAGCAGGGGGCCGCCCACAAAGCGGATCACGATGACTGCGGCGGCGATGATCACCACCAGGGAGATCACCAGCCAGATGACGTGGATGGGGTTCACCGGGCCGCCGTAGCCGCCCCCCCGCTTGTTATTGGCCACCCGGCGGCCGCCGGAGGACCGCCCCCCGGGCCGGCTGGGCCGGCCGGGCCGCTCGTCGCAGAAGGGGCACCGCTTATAGGTGACGGAGTACTCCTCCCCGCAGTTCTCACAGCGGATCACATCGCTGCGCCGGGGGGGCGCCTGTCTGGTCCCGCCGGCGCGGGAGGGGGTAGTTTCCTTGTCCGCCATATTTTGATCCCTCCATCTGAAGTTTCCTTGTATCCTCCAACTCCCGCGCCCGGCCCGCTCCGGGCCGCTCCTCTTCCGAACAGGGCGCGGCGGAATTGTGCCTTTTATTTTACCGGACTTTGTCCCGCCCGTCAACGGAAAAAGTCGAAATAACAAAAAGTTCACATATTTATGTCAACAAAATCCTCTCTCTTGACCTCCTCCCTCCTTTTCTATATAATGGAGCCATGATTTTGTCAGAAGGGAGGCGCTGTCCCCCATGGGCGAACCCATGACCGCCACTGAAATACACCGCCAGTACAGTCAGGCCATCACCGCCTTCCGCAAGCTCATCCCCGACCCCGCCCTGCGCATGAGCTTCAGCCGGCAGGTGGACGAGGCCATGCGCCGGTGCGCCCTGGGGGTGTGGCAGGCGGACAGCGCCAGCTCCATCACCCCCCAGTATGTGGAGGTGTACAACGCCATCTGGTCCCCGGGCTGCCCCGTTCCCTCCGCCCTGTACTGGGAGGTGGCCACGGGGGTGGCCAATTTCGATCTGTTCCGGCCCCCCACCTTCTTTCAGGATCTGCGCCAGTACGACCGCGCCCACGGCACCTGCCTGGCCCGGCGCTTTGCCGACCAGCTGACCCTGATGCTGCTCCTGTTCGCCGCCGCCGATGGGGTGGTGAGCGAGGGGGAGGCCGCCTTTGTCAACGCCTGCTCCGATGTTCTGCTGGACCTGTGCGACCGGGACGGGCTGAAGGGGGACCGCCCCGCCCTGAAGGCAGATCCCTTCATCTCCCGGCCGGCCGCTCCGGACCCGCCGTCCGTTCAGCCCGCCGCCGGGGACAAGCTCTCTCCTCCCCCGGCGGAGAAGAACGAGGAGGCGCCGGCCGAGCCCACCCTGGAGGAACTGATGGCCGAGCTGGACAGTCTGTGCGGCCTGGATCAGGTGAAAAAGGACGTGAAGAGCCTGGTCAACCTGGTGAAGGTGCGCCGGCTCCGGCAGCAGGCGGATCTGCCTGTCCCCCCCATGTCCCTGCACCTGGTGTTCCTGGGCAACCCGGGCACCGGCAAGACTACGGTGGCCCGGCTGCTGGCCAGGCTCTACCACGCCATCGGGGTGCTGTCCCAGGGGCAGCTGGTGGAGGTGGACCGCTCCGGTCTGGTGGCCGGCTTTGTGGGGCAGACCGCCCTGAAGACCCAGGAGGCCGTCCAGAAGGCCATCGGCGGGGTGCTGTTCATCGACGAGGCCTACGCCCTGGTGAACCCGGACAGCGCCAACGACTTCGGCCACGAGGCGGTGGAGGTGCTCCTGAAAAACATGGAGGACCACCGGGACGACCTGATCGTCATCGTGGCCGGCTACACCGGCCCCATGGAGACCTTCCTCCACTCCAACCCCGGCCTGGAGTCCCGGTTCAACAAGTATTTCTATTTCGCCGACTATGACGCCGGGCAGCTCATGGACATCTTCCGCTCCATGTGCGGCAAAAACGGCTACGCGCTCTCCCCCGAGGGGGAGGCGGCGGCCGCCGCCCTGCTGCAAAGGCTGTACAAGAACCGGGACGAGAACTTCGGCAACGCCCGGGAGGTGCGCAACCTCTTTGAGAAGGCGGTGTCCCGGCAGTCCGACCGGGTGGCCCAGCTGGAGGCCCCCACCCGGGAACAGCTCATGGAGCTGCGCCCCGAGGACATCGACCCGCCGGAGGGCGCTCCGGCTTAACATCATGTCCCAACTCTTTCGGGTGCTCCCACCCCTGCGGGTGCGGGAACATCCAGGGAAAAGCGGGACTTGGGAACACAAATCAGAATTGAGAAAACATCACAAGGAGGAATTTACCTATGCTGATCGAATTTGACAAGCTGGAAGAGACGGTCCAGGAGCACTTCCGGGGCGGCGAGGGCTCAGTGGCCAGCCGCAAGTACACCGATGACAACATCAAGATCTCCATGGGCCGGCTGAGCCCCGGGGGCTCCATCGGCCTGCACACCCACGCCACCAACAGCGAGGTCATCTACATCTTCTCCGGCGAGGGCAAGGTCCTCTATGACGGAGCGTACGAGACCCTGGGGCCCGGGTCCTGCCACTACTGCCCCCAGGGCCACTCCCACAGCCTCATCAACGACGGGACCGAGGAGCTGTGCTACCTGGCCGTCATCCCCGAGCACCCCCACCGCGCCGCACTGTAAGCCGCGCCGCGCTCCGGCCGCTCCCCCGGCGGGGAGCGGCCGGCTGTTTCCGGAGAAATTTCTGCCAGAAATGAGGACGCCATGAAAATTGCCTTTTACACCCTGGGCTGCAAGGTGAATCAGTATGAGACCCAGGCCCTGGAGCGGCTGTGCGCCGCCCGGGGCCACGTCCTGGTCCCCTTCGAGGGGGAGGCGGACGCCTACGTCATCAACACCTGCACCGTCACGGCGGTGAGCGACAAGAAGTCCCGGCAGGTCATCCGCCGGGCCCGCCACGCCGCCCCGGGGGCGGTGGTGGCCGTGTGCGGCTGCTATCCCCAGACCCATCCCGGCGACGTGGAGAAGCTGGGGGTGGACCTGATCGCCGGCACCGGGGACCGGGCGGGCTTCGTGGACCTGCTGGAGCGGACCTGGCGGGAGCGCCGGCCCGTCACCGCCCTGGACGACGCCTTCGCCCGCCGGACCTTCGAGGTGCTGCCCGCCGGCGGCCTGGAGGGCCGCACCCGGGCCATGCTGAAGATCCAGGATGGGTGCGTCAACTTCTGCTCCTACTGCATCATCCCCTACGCCCGGGGGCCCGTCCGCTCCCTGCCCCTGGCCGACTGCGTCCGGCAGGCCCGGGCCCTGGAGGGGGCGGGCTATCGGGAGATCGTCCTCACCGGCATCGAGATCTCCTCCTGGGGCCGGGACCTGGAGGGCCGGCCCGGGCTGATCGAGGCCATCGAGGCCATCTGTCAGGCCCTGTCCCCGGACACCCGGGTGCGGCTGGGCTCCCTGGAGCCCCGGACTATCACCCCCGACTTCTGTGCCCGGGCGGCCGCCCTGCCCAACCTGTGCCCCCACTTCCACCTGTCCCTCCAGTCCGGGTGCGACGCCACCCTGGCCCGGATGAACCGGAAATACGATTCCGCCCGGTATTATGACAGCGTCAGATTCCTCCGGGGCGTCTACGACCGCCCCGGCATCACCACCGATCTGATCACCGGCTTCCCCGGGGAGACGGAGGAGGAGTTCCAGGCCACCCTGGCGTTCCTCCAGTGGTGCGCCTTCTCCGCCATGCACATCTTCCCCTACTCCCGCCGGCCGGGCACCCCGGCGGCCTCCATGCCGGACCAGGTGCCCCGGGCGGTGAAGGAGGAGCGGGCCCACCGGGCCGCCGCCCTGGCCGCCCGGATGGAGGGGGACTATCTGGCCTCCTTCGCGGGGGAGACCGTCCCCGTCCTCTTCGAGGACCGGCAGGGCGGCCTGTGGCGGGGCCACACCGACCGGTACTGCGAGGTCTCGGTCCCCGCCCGGGAGAATTTGCACAACCGCCTGGTCCCGGTGACCGTCACCGGGGTGGAGGGGAGCCGGCTGACGGGGGCCCTCCCGGGGTGAAAAAAGTTGGATTTTGGCTGGAAATCTCTCCGTCCCGGTGCTATAATGTGGGGCGCGAGCGTCTAAACTAACGAGAAGGGCGGGCTCAGGCCCGCCGAGAGGAGCGCAAATTATGCCGGAGCAAACCGATTATTCCGCCAACCCGGGCAAGCGCCTGGTCCGCACCGTAGACGGGGAGGACTGGCTGCGCATCCCGGTGAAGACCCACCTGATCACCAAGGAGGACGATATGGCCGACGTGGTGGTCCGCTACCCCAAGCCCCTCATGCGGGAGGGGGACATCCTGTTCATCTCCGAGAAGGCGGTGGCCTGCACCCAGAGCCGGGCCATCCCCATGGAGGACATCAAGCCCCGGAAGCTGGCCGTCACCCTGAGCCGCTACGTGACCAAGACCCCCGCCGGCATCGGCCTGGGCATCCCCGAGACCATGGAGATGGCCCTCCAGGAGTGCGGCACCCCCCGCATCCTGTTTGCCGCCTTCTGCAGCGTCATCGGCAAGATTCTGGGCAAGAAGGGCTGGTTCTATATTGTGGCCGGACCCAAGGCCCGGGGCATCGACGGCCCCACCGAGGGGACCATCCCCCCCTATGACCACTACGTGGTCCTCACCCCCGCCGACCCCATGGGCACCGCCAAGAGGCTGGCCCAGGCCCTGGGCCACCCGGTGGCCATCGTGGACATCAACGACCTGGGGGCCAATATCCTGGGCTTCTCCGAGAAGCAACCCACCCTGGACTGGCTGGCCCGGGCCCTGGGGGACAACCCCCTGGGACAGGGCTCCGAGTCCACCCCCATGGGCATCCTGCGGAAAGAATAAACGACCGCGCCCGCCGGGAGTTCCCGGCGGGCGCGGTTTTTTTCATTCTTCCTCTCTGGGGTCGGGCAGGTCCACATAGACGGGCTCGTGGCCGGTGGAGGCCGCGTAGCGCAACAGGTCCTCCCGGCGCAGCCGGAGGGTGGAGGTGGAGATGCCCGGGTGGCCGCTGATAAACGCGTCGTCCATCAGGTCCCGGTCGATGACCAGCTGCACCCTCCCCGCCCGGTCAAAGAGCAGCTCCAGGGCGGACACCGAGCCGGGGGTGGTCTCCAGACACTCCCCCATGTGCCCCTCGTCGGCGAAGGAAAGCCGGGCGCAGCCCAGCTGGGCGGACAGATACTTGGTCTTGAAGGGCTTGTCCCCGGGCATCATCAGCAGATAGAACTGGGTCTGCTGCCGGTTGCACAGGAACAGGTTCTTGCAGATCTGGCCCCCCAGCACCTTCTCCACCTCCTGGCAGATCTCCATGGTGTCGGCGTGCTCGTGGTCCACCCGGTCAAAGGGGATGGACAGCTGGTCCAGCCGGTCGTAGATGGCCAGCTCCTGGGGGATGCGCCCCGTCCCGTCGGCGGGGCGGCCGGAATAGCGGATAGGATCGATGTACATGGCGGGTGCTCCTCTCTGGACGATCATGCCTGTTATCATAGCACATCCCCTCCGTCCCCGCAAGGCCCTTGCCAGCGGGCGGACGGCGTGCTATCATAGCCTCAAACCACACCGGGAGGCGGAAAACATGGAACTCTATCGGATAGGGCCGCGGCTGGAGGAGGTCCAGCGGCCCCTGGCCCCGGAGGACCGGGCGCTGGTGCTGCTCACCTCCCAGGAGCTGGAGCGGCCGCCCCAGGCGGCCGGGCCGGAGGACGTCCTGCGCCACACCCCCTCCGCCCGGGAGGCCAGGGGCTGCCGGGCGGAGGTGCGCCGGGACTGCCTGTGCGGCACGGTGGTCACCCCCCGGCACACCCGGGCGGGCGCCCCCATTGCCTTCGGCTTTCTGCTGACGGCGGACCGGCTGGTACTGTGCGATGACAGCGGGGCGGTCTCCGCCCTGGTCCGGCGGCTGGCCCGGGAGGGCCGGTGGCAGGAGAGCGGCCCGGGGCGGTTGCTGTGCCAGCTGCTGGAGCTGCTCCTGGCCCGGGACGCCCGCCACCTGGAGGAGCTGGAGGATCAGCTGGGCCAGCTGGAGGACCAGGTGCTCTCCGGCCAGCTGGACCGGTTCACCGTTCCTGTCTCCGCCCTGCGCCGGGAACTGATGCACTGGTTCCGGTACTACTCCCAGCTGGGGGACGTGGTCTACACCCTAGAGGAGGACGACCGGGGGCTGTTCACCCCGGAGGAGGGACGGCTGCTCCACCTCCTCTCCCGTCGGCTGGGCCGCCTGCGGGACGACGCCCAGCTGCTGCGGGAGTACTGCCTGCAGGTGCGGGAGCTGTTCCAGACCGAGGTGGAGATCCGGCAGAATCGGATCATGAAGGCCCTCACCCTGGTCACCACCCTGTGCCTCCCCCTGTCCCTGGTGGCCGGCTGGTACGGGATGAACTTCACCGGGATGCCCGAGCTGGGCTGGAAGTACGGCTACCCCGCCGTCATCGCGGTCAGCGTCCTCATTGTGAGCCTGTGCCTGTGGATCATGAAAAAGAAAAAATTCTGGTGAACAAGGCCCCGCGCCCGGATGCTTCCGGGCGCGGGGCCTCTTCTCTTACCAGGCGGCCACGGCGCCGTCGCACCGGGGCTCGGTGCCGCCGGCGTACAGCCCGCCGTCTGTTTTCCAGATAATCTGCCCCCGGCCCATGTCGATGGGGTCGTCAATGACCTCCACCTGGTGGCCCATGTCCGCTAGCCGCTGGGGGACGGGGGCGGGCACCTCCCGCTCCAGCTGGATGTGCTTCCCCCCGATCCACTGGAGCCGGGGGGCGTCCAGGGCGGTCTGGGGGCTCATGTAGTAGTCCACCGTATTCACCACCACCTGCACGTGACCCTGGGGCTGCATAAAGGCTCCCATCACCCCGAAGGGGCCCACCGCCTCCCCGTCCTTCATCAAAAAGCCGGGGATGATGGTGTGGTAGGAGCGCTTGCCCCCGGCCAGGCAGTTGTCGCTGTCCTC
>CALWYA010000047.1 GCA_944385645.1 uncultured Oscillospiraceae bacterium | reverse complement strand
AGGACCTGGACGACCAGGTGCTGCTGAAGCGGGACGGCCTGCCGACCTACAACTTCGCCAACGTGGTGGACGACCACCTGATGGGCATCACCCACGTGGTTCGGGGCAGCGAGTACCTGTCCTCCGCCCCCAAGTACGACCTGCTCTACCAGGGCTTCGGCTGGGAGGTGCCCACCTACGTCCACTGCTCCCCCGTCATGCGGGACGCCCAGCACAAGATGTCCAAGCGCCACGGGGATCCCTCCTATGAGGATCTGCGCCGGGAGGGCTATCTCACTCAGGCCATTTTGAACTATGTGGCCCTGCTGGGCTGGTCCCCCCGGGGGGAGCTGGCCGAGCGGGAGCTGTTCACCCTGGATGAGCTGGCCCAGGTCTTCGACCTGGAGGGCCTGTCCAAGTCCCCCGCCATCTTCGACCTGGACAAGCTCACCCACTTCAACGCCCTCTACCTGCGGGCCATGGCTCCGGAGGACTTTGCCCGCGCGGCCGAGCCCTATATCCGCCAGAGCGTGAAGAACCCCGCCCTGGACGCCGGGGAGATCGCCGCCCTGCTCCAGGCCCGGTGCGAGAAGCTCACCGAGATCCCGGAGAAGGTAGACTTCTTCGACGCCCTGCCCGACTACGACGGGGAGCTCTTCACCAACAAGAAGTCCAAGACCAACCCCGAGGTGTCCCGGGCCATGCTGGAGGCGGCCATCCCCATGCTGGAGGGGCTGTCCGACTGTAGCCAGGACGCCATCCAGGACGGCCTGGTGGCTCTGGCCGAGGGGCTGGGGGTGAAGAACGCCACCCTCATGTGGCCGGTGCGTATCGCTGCCGCCGGCAAAGCGGTGACCCCCGGCGGCGCGGTGGAGATCTGCCGCATCCTGGGGAAAGACGAGACTCTGCGCCGGCTGCGGCTGGGATTAGCTAAGCTGGGCGCCGCCGGGGGGACCCCCTCGGTTTAACATGCTCGGGCGAAGTGAATTCGCCCTATGCAAATTCTCCGCCGCCGGGCGGCTGCGAATTTTTTGCGCCTCCGGCGCGAGGCGGCGCGGTGGAGATCTGCCGCATCCTGGGGAAGGACGAGACCCTGCGCCGGCTGAAGCTGGGGCTGGAGAAGCTGTCATAAGAAAAAACCGTGCCGTCTGGATTTCCAGGCGGCACGGTTTTGCTGTGGGGAGATTACCCCTCGTACAGGGGGAAGCGGGAGGTGAGGGCGGTGACCTGAGCCCGCAGATCGTCCACCCTGCTGTCGAAGTCGTCCCTGGCGGCGGCGCACACGAGCCGCCCCACCAGGGTCATCTCCTCCTCCCGGAAGCCCCGAGAGGTGACGGCGGGGGTGCCCAGCCGGATGCCCGAGGTGATCGAGGGCTTCTCCGGGTCGTTGGGGATGGCGTTCTTGTTGGCGGTGATGAACACCTCGTCCAGCCGCCGCTCCATCTCCTTGCCGGTGAGGCGGGCGGGGCGCAGGTCCACCAGCATCAGGTGGTTGTCGGTGCCCCCGGACACCAGGTCCAGACCCCCGGCCTGCACGGCCTGGGCCAGGGCCTGGGCGTTTTTCACCACCTGCTCCTGATAGGCCTTGAATTCGGGCTTCAGCGCCTCCCCCAGGGCAACCGCCTTGGCGGCGATGATGTGCTCCAGGGGGCCGCCCTGGGAGCCGGGGAAGATGGCCAGGTCCAGCTTCTTGGCGATGGCCTCGTCGTTGCACAGGAGCAGGCCGCCCCGAGGGCCCCGGAGGGTCTTGTGGGTGGTGGTGGACACCACGTCGGCGTAGGGAACGGGGGAGGGGTGGCACCCGGCGGCCACCAGGCCGGCCACGTGGGCCATGTCCACGAACAGATAGGCCCCCACCTCGTGGGCGATGTCGGCGAAGGCCTTGTAGTCGATGATCCGGGGGTAGGCGGAGGCGCCGGCCACGATCATCCGGGGGCGGCACTGGCGGGCCAGATCCCGGATCTGGTCATAGTCCAAAAAGCCCTTCTCATTCACCCCGTAGGGGACCATGTTGTAGTTCTTGCCCGAGTAGTTGGCCGGGGAGCCGTGGGTCAGGTGGCCGCCGTTGTCCAGGCGCATCCCCATGACGGTGTCGCCCAGCTGGCACAGGGCCTGATAGACGGCGTAGTTGGCCTGGGCCCCCGAGTGGGGCTGCACATTGGCGTAGCCCGCGTGGAAAAGTGCCTTGGCCCGATCCCGGGCCAGGTCCTCCACCAGGTCCACATGCTGACAGCCGCCGTAGTACCGCTTGCCAGGGTAGCCCTCGGCGTACTTGTTGGTGAGCACCGAGCCGGCGGCGGCCAGCACGGCGGGGCTGACCACATTTTCCGAGGCGATCAGCTCGATATTCTGCTGCTGCCGGCGGTACTCCTGCTCTACGGCCCGGCCCACCTCCGGGTCACAGGCGAGGAGATAGTCCATCGCTTCCTTGATCATGGCTGCGCTCCCTCCAGAATTGAAAATGACACACAGGACCCTGAAAGTCCGAGATGGTCCTTATTATAGCAAAACAGTGTGAAAAAGCAAGAACGGGAATGGAAGAAATTTATCGCCAAAGGGCGGCTTTTATGGTACAATGACGAAAAACAGGCGGCAGACAGCGGCCCGGCGGCCCTGTGTCAAGAAACCGTAAAAATTTATCCCGCGCCCGGTGCGCGGAGAGGAGGCGTTCCCATGAACAAAAATCCCGCCGACGTGGCGGCCATCATACGGGAGCTGAAGGCGCTCTACCCGGACAGCTTATGCTCCCTGGAGTATGAAAAGGACTATGAGCTGCTCTTCTCGGTGCGGCTGGCCGCCCAGTGTACCGACGAGCGGGTGAACCAGGTGACCCCCGCCCTGTTCGCCCGGTTCCCCACCCTGGAGTCCCTGGCCCAGGCCGACGTGGCCGAGGTGGAGCAGTACATCCACTCCACCGGCTTTTTCCGGGCCAAGGCCCGGGACATCGTGGCCTCCGCCCAGATGCTGCTGGAGGAGTACGGCGGCAAGGTGCCCGGCACCATGGAGGAGCTGCTGAAGCTGCCCGGGGTGGGCCGCAAGACGGCCAACCTGATTTTGGGGGACGTGTACCACACCCCCGGCGTGGTAGTGGCCGACACCCACTGCATCCGCATCACCGGCCTGCTGGGCCTCACCGACGGCTCCAAGGACCCGGCCAAGGTGGAGCAGCAGCTGCGGCAGGTCCTGCCCCCCGAGGAGTCCAACGACTTCTGCCACCGGATGGTGCTCCACGGCCGGGCGGTGTGCGTGGCCCGGCGGCCCCGGTGCGAGAGCTGCACCCTGCGGCCCTGGTGCGACTATTTCCATAAAAATGGAGGAGAGGAGTGATGTCGGCTGGTGCCAGCCGGCCGCTTCTTCACGTTTCACTTGCGTCTTTTGCGTGACCCTGCGGGGGAAATTTCGCCGCTCCGGCGGCGAGTGACGGCGTCCTCGCAAGCTCCATATCCCTCGCTTCCGCCTGACGGCGAAAGCTCCCTCATTCCGCTGCTCGTCCTTTCCCCACGCGACCCGCTGCGCTGGGCTCGCGTGGGGACCCCGGATACAGCGGCAAAGTCACCAAAGCGCCGTTTCAAAACCTACGGTTTCTAAAAATTTCCCTTCGGTGATCGGGGATGCTTGCCTGCGTGTTCCATCCGGCGCGCGGGTGCAAACTTAAAGGAGGGTATTTTCCCCGCCCGCTGCCGCTCGTGGTCTGAAATTTGTTCCCGCTGCGTTTCCTTATTTATTTATATAGCGCGCCTGCGAAGTTCTCTCGGAAACGGCGGATATTTTGCCGCTCTTCAGCCTCTGTCTCCCGGGGGTACATCCAATAGGGGGGGCCGCAGCCCCCCTGATTGGTCGCTGAGAAGATGGGGTTTTTAGGAGAAGGAGAGAAACGAAACTCTCCTTCCCCTAAACGGCGTTTTGCCCACTTTGCCGCCGTGGGCAAAGTGGGTCGCCGCCCGCAGGCGGCGAAACTGCCCTCCCTGTGTCTGTCGGCGGGGAATTCCCCCGCCCTTCCTATTTCTTAATTTTATCGAAAAACAATAAAAATAGATTGACAAACAATATAGTCTGTGCTAGGATAGCCCCAACAGAAAGGGGGAAATTCCCATGAAGCGCGGGAGAGTCCGTCCCCTGACCGTGCTGGCGGGGGTCTGCGTCGGGCTGTGGCTGCTCCTGGCCCCCGGTCTGGCCAGCCTGCTGGCCTCGGGGGAGCTGGGCGGGACCGTCCGGTATCTGGTCCAGGGGGCGGCGGAGGGCTATGGTCTCCACAACCTGGGGCATGTGATCATGGCGGCTGCGATTTGCTGGAAATACGTCTGGCTGGATCTGGCGGCCGCCGTCCTCACGATGCTGTTCTGGGCCGCCGGAGCTGCCGCCGCCTGGGGACTGCGCCGGGCCGGAAGGCGGCCGGGCGGGAATACAACGAGAGGGGAGAGCAATTGATGGAGACCACACAGGTCCAAAAGCTGGCCCGGGTGCTGCGCGTGCTGGTGGTGGCGGTCTTTTTGCTGAATCTGTACTGCCTGACGCTGGTGCCCGGCCTGTCGATCCTGCTGGCGGACGGGGGGCCGAATACCGTGATGGAGGCCGTCAAGGCGGCCCTGGATCTGCCCGGCTATGAGGGCATGGGCGTGGGTTCCCTCCCCGCTTTTTTCCTCAGAAGTCTCTGGGGCGTCTGGTGGAGCGGCCTGGGGGCCCTGCTCACGCTGTTTTTCTGGCTGTGCGGGACCTGTACCGCCGTCATCCTGTGGCAGGCCAAGCGGGTGCTGGACACGGTTTTACAGGGGAACCCCTTCCAGCGCGCCAATGCGGGCAATTTGGGCCGTGCGGCGGTGTGCTGCTGGATCATTTCCGGGGTGGCTCTGGTGCGCTTGATTTTGTGGCTGTGGGCGGAGCAGACACTTGCCCCCCTGTTCACCTACACCGCTCTGTCTGTCCCCGCCTTCTTTATGGGCGGGCTGCTGTTCCAGGTCATGTCCGCTCTCTTCCGCCAGGCGGCGGAGCTGAAAGAGGACCAGGACCTGACCATCTGAGGGGGCGGCGGCATGGCAATTATCGTCAATCTGGACGTGATGATGGCTAAACGGAAGATGTCCCTGGGGGAGCTGGCCCAGAAGGTGGACATCACCATGGCCAACCTGTCCATTCTGAAAAACAACAAGGCCCGGGCGGTGCGCTTCTCCACTCTGGAGGCCATCTGCAAGGCCCTGGACTGTCAGCCAGGGGACATTCTGGAGTTTGTCCCCGACGGGGAGGAAGATCGATGAAATTTGTGAAACGGCATCGGGTGCTGACCGTTGGTCTGATTCTGGTCCTGGCCTTCTGGGGCTGGCGGCCCTGCTGGGGGGCGATACCCCGGGAGAGCAGCGGGTGGAGACCCGGACCTATGAGGGAACCACGGAGCAGCGGGCGCTGGTCTACGCCGCCGGCGGCCGGCCCTGGGCCATGTTCCCGGAGTATCTGTTTGTCTATCTGGAGGACGGCCGGGTGACCGGCGCGCGGCTGGTAGCCGACTGAGAAAGGACGCAGCATGAAAAAACAAAGAATCCTCAGTATGATGGCCGCCCTGGCCCTGCTCCTGTCCGCCTGCGGCGGCGGGAGCGCCCGGAGCGTCCAGGACGAGATCGCCGGGGCGCTGGAGCTGGACCTCTCCGGCTGTGAGGTGGTGTCGTCCTGGGACGACCACGGGGGCTTCCACGGGGACGGGACCGCCTTTGCGGAGCTGAAGTGCTCCGGCGGCGGGGTGCTGGACCAGATCCAGGAGGACAGCGACTGGAAAGCCTTTCCCCTTGACAGGACGGCCCGGGCCCTGGTGTACGGAGTGACGGAGCAGACCGAGACGGAGGAGACCGGGATCACGGTGTACCAGACCGGGCCCTATGTGACCGACGACGACAACGATCCCCTGATCCCGGAGATCCGGGCGGGCTTCTACCGGCTCATCGACCGGCACGCGCAGGCGGGGGAGACGGACCTCCTGAGCCGCGCCTCCCTCAATTTCACTCTGGCTCTCTATGACACGGACACAGATACCCTCTATTTCTGCGAGATGGACACATAGCAAGGAGACGCGGGAATGAAGAAAAAACACTATCTCGCCGCCGGGGCGATCCTGGCGGCCCTGGCCGTCCCCTTTGGCTGGGCCCAGAACAACGCCCTGACGGTGAGCCGGTACGAGTACGCCTCCCCCAAGGTGGGGTCGGCCCTGGACGGCTTTACCATCGTGCAGATCTCCGATCTGCACAACCACCGCTTCGGAGCGGGGCAGAGCCGCCTGCTGGAGGCGGCGGCCGGGCTGGGGCCCGACCTGGTGGTGATCACCGGAGACGTGATGGACTGCCACCGCACCGACCTGGCCCCCGCCCTGGAGCTGGTCCGGGGGCTGGCCGCCCTGGCCCCGGTGTACTATGTCACCGGCAACCACGAGTGGGTGCTGCCCTCCCGGGTCCGGGGCGAGCTGCTGGCCGGCCTGGAGGAGGCGGGGGCGGTAATTCTGGAGAACCGGGCCGTCTCCATCCGGTCGGGGGAGGGCGGCTTTACCCTCCTTGGCCTGTCCGACAAGAATCTCACCGACGGCACCCTGGAGGAGCTGATGGAGGGCGTTCCGGCGGGGGAGCTGGCCGTCCTGCTGGCCCACCAGCCCCAGCACTGGGATCGGTACGCCGCCGCCGTGGCCGATCTGGTGTTCTCCGGACACGCCCACGGGGGACAGGTGCGCCTCCCCCTGGCGGGCGGCCTGTACGCCCCGGGGCAGGGGGTGCTGCCCGCGCTGACCGAGGGGGTCCACACCGCCGGGGGGAGCGCCCTGGTGATCTCCCGGGGGCTGGGCAACAGCACCTTTCCCCTGCGGCTGTTCAACCGGCCCGAGGTGGTGGCCCTCACCCTGCGGGCGGAGTAGAAAACCGAGCCTGTCCCCGCCCGCGCGGGGCGGAGCGATCAAAACGAAAGAGAGGCGGAACAGAATGGATTATGGCATGTTGAACCTGGGCAGTCTGGCGTGCGGCTTGGCGGGGTGGGTGGTCCCCTGGCTGTCGGGGGTGCGGCGTCCCCCTGTGGTGAGCCGCCAGTATCTGCGCGGCCTGATCAGCATGGGGCTGTGCGCCCTGGCCCTGTGGTTCCAGATCCGCTACCAGCGCCATCTGGTGGACATCCAGGACTGGTCGGCCCTGATGGACACCTCGGGGGCGGTGGCGGGGATCTCGGCTTTCCTGCTGATCAGCACCCTGCTGGACAATCTGCTGGCCTGGGTCTGGGCGAAGGCGGACGGCCGCCTGGAAGAGGAGCGGCCATGAGGGGGAAGGCGGCGGTCCCGCTGCTGTGCGCCGGCGCTCTGGCCCTGCTCCTGTCCGGCTGCTCCGCCCTGGGCTTTCTGTTCGGCCCGGACCAGGGGGAGGTCGACCTGGTGGTGGTCAACGACAGCGCCCGGGCGGTCTACGCCATCTCCCTGGACGCCGGGGACTGGTCGGAGACGGTGTCCTCCGCGGACGGCTTTCCCCTGCTGGAGCGGGGGGAGAGCTATGGCCTGTCCCTGGAGGAGGGGACGCGGGACTATACCCTGGCGCTGCTGGGGGAGGACGGCCGGACCCTGGCCCGCTGGCAGGGCCGCTTCCACGGGGAGCGGCAGGAGCTGACCCTGAGCGAAGACGGGCCGGTCACAGCGGGATAAGTCCCCCGAAGCCAAAACCGACACAAGTTTCGCCTCTCCCCCTCATACAAATGGGGGAGAGGTGATTTTTTATGGAGCGCAAGGGCCGCAGACCCGGCTTTTGGGAGCGGACGGCGGAGGTGTTCGACCTGCCCGCCGACGCCCTGGCCGGCCTGCCCAAGCTGGAGCTGGTGGGGGATCGGGAGCTGTGGGTGGAGAACCACCGGGGCATCCTGTCCTACGGCGACCGGGAGATCCACATCAGCGGGGGCGCCTTCCTCATCCGGGTGGAGGGGGAGGAGCTGGAGCTGCGGGCCATGACCGGGGTGGAGCTGCTTATCACCGGACACATCGTTCAGATCACCCTGGGCTAGGAGGGACTGCATGCGGCGGCTGATGAATTTTCTGCTGGGGACGGCCCGGGTGTGCTTTTCCGGCCCCTTCCCCGAGCGGCTGATCAACCTGTGCGCCCAGAACGGGGTGGAGTTCTGGGGGGTGGAGTGGCTGGATGAGCACACCGTCCGCCTCACCCTGCGCCGGCGGGGGCTGAAGAAGCTGGAAGAGCTGGCCGGGCGGGTGGACTGCCGGGTGGAGCGGGAGGGGAGCCGGGGCCTGCCCGATTTCCTGGGAAAATTCCGGGCCCGGTACGCCTTCCTCCTGGGGCTGGCCTTCGCCCTGTGCGCGGTGACGGTGCTCTCCCGGTTCGTGCTGGTCATCCAGGTGACGGGAAACGAGACGGTGCCCACCGCCGTCATCCTCAGCCAGCTGAGGCAGCTGGGGGTGCGCCCCGGGGTGTACGGCCCCTCCCTGGACCGCAAGCAGCTGGCCCAGGAGGCCCTGCTGGAGCTGGACGGCCTGTCCTGGATGGCCCTGAACCTGTACGGCACCCGGCTGGAGGTGGTGGTCCGGGAGGCGGTGAAGGCCCCGGAGCGGCTGGACACGGCGGAGAATGTCGACCTGATCGCCGAGGCGGACGGCATCGTAGTGAAGGTGGAGCCCGAGCTGGGGGACAGACTGGTGGAGCCGGGGGACACGGTGGCGGCGGGGGACATTCTCATCTCGGGCACCGTCACCCTGGAGCCCCCCCTGTACAGCGACGCCCCGGAGCGGTACTATCAGGTCCACGCCCGGGGCCGGGTGTGGGCCCGGACCTGGCGCACCCTTACCGCCGCCGTCCCCCTGGAGGCCCAGGTCAAGGAGTATACCGGCCAGGAGAAGAGCGCCTGGGCGGTCCAGCTCTTTGGACGCCGCGTGGAAATTTTCGGAACCACTAGCATTTCCTGGTCCGAATATGATAAAATAACCACAGTGCGGCAGGCGGCCCTGCCCTCCGGAGACCCCCTCCCCCTGTCTCTCGTCCGGGAGACGGCGCGGGAGTATGTGCCCCGAACGGTCCAGGTGGACCGGGAGGCGGCCCGGGCGCTGCTGGAGGAGGAGCTGCTGGCCAGGCTGGAGGAGCAGATCGGCCCGGACGGGACGGTGTCCGCCTATCAGTGTACCGCCCGGGAGACCGGGGGGCGGCTGGAGGTGACCCTCACCGCCGAGTGCCGGGAGGAGATCTGCGCCGAGCAGCCGGGCAGACCGCTGCCGCCATCCGGGGAGGCGACCTCCCCCTCATAAGGCAGGGATCAAATACCAATGACAGAACAGACCATCAGCCTGGAGCGGCTGGAGGAGACCATCAACGTGTTCGGCTCCTTTGACGAGAATATCCGCCTCATCGAGCACGAGATGGGGGTCACGGTGGTCAGCCGGGACTCCATGCTCAAGGTGGCGGGGGAGGACCCGGAGATGGTGATGTACGCCGTCCGGGCCATCGAGAACCTGATGAACCTGGCCTCCAAGGGGGAGACCATCACCGAGCAGAACGTCCGCTATATCATCCAGCTGGTCCGGGAGGGCAAGGAGAACCAGATCGTCCAGCTGGCGGGGGACGTGATCTGTGTCACTGCCAAGGGCAAGCCCATCAAGGCCAAGACCCTGGGCCAGAAGAAGTACGTGGAGGCCATCAAGAACAACGTGGTCACCCTGGGCATCGGCCCCGCCGGCACGGGCAAGACCTATCTGGCGGTGGCCGCCGCCGTGGCCGCCTTCCGGGCCAAGGAGGTCAACCGGATCATCCTCACCCGGCCGGCGGTGGAGGCAGGGGAGCGGCTGGGCTTCCTGCCCGGAGACCTGCAATCGAAAGTGGACCCCTATCTGCGCCCCCTGTACGACGCCCTGTTCGAGATGCTGGGCCCCGAGACCTACCAGAAGTACCTGGAGCGGGGCAACATCGAGGTGGCCCCCCTGGCCTATATGCGGGGCCGCACCCTGGACGACTCCTT
>CALWYA010000046.1 GCA_944385645.1 uncultured Oscillospiraceae bacterium | reverse complement strand
ACCCTGCTCCACGAGATGGCCAAGCGGCCCGAGGCCAAGAAGGGCCTGGCCACCCTGTGCATCGGCGGCGGCATGGGCGTCGCCACCATCTTCGAGAAGTGCTGAGCCTTTCCGCCAGTTTGAACGACACAGAGCAGCGGGCCCCGGCCGAAAGCCGGGGCCCGCTGTACTTACTTTGCTGGGTTTCTTTCTCCCACAACCAAAAACCCCGAAGGCCTGCTCCAGGGCCCTCGGGGTTTCTGGTTGAAAAAGAGGATTAAAATGAAACGAACTGTCTCTTGCGAAGTCTATGATAGAAGAAAGATATTAACAATTCCAACGCCAGTTGTTACAAAAGGATTAAATCATCGGGATTTTGGGGCGGCTTTCCCCGGGATCCCCAAATCTTTTCCACATCTCCCCGGAAAAAAGGGCAAAGAGAAAGACTGATGGGACGACCCATCAGCCTTTCCAGGATATTGGAGGATAGAATGAAAAGATGCTCTTGCCTTGCGAGTATGAGTATATCCAAGAATCGTTACAAAAGTTCCGGACAGTTGTTACAAAAGAATTAAATCTTTTCCGCCTTCCCCTCTGTGCTCCCACGTCCAACAGTTTCCTGCGGAGGGCGGGAACACACAAAATAGTGGGGATCAACCCGGTTCCTCCGGGCCCCGCAGGCCCAGAAAGAACGCCTGGAGCACCTGGGCG
The DNA here is from genome assembly GCA_944385645.1 of uncultured Oscillospiraceae bacterium. Taxonomy (GTDB): domain Bacteria; phylum Bacillota; class Clostridia; order Oscillospirales; family Oscillospiraceae; genus Lawsonibacter. Next base: position 9,300 of record CALWYA010000046.1, on the reverse strand, counting down.
CACTCCCCCTCCAGGGGGCCCCGGTAGATCCGGGGGCGGTGATTGAACCGCTCCTCGAACAGGTTGAGCACCGACCCGCAGCAGCCCGACTTCTCCTCCTTCACCCCGTAGTGGAGCTCATCGATCCGGGCGTTGAGGATGGCCCCGGCGCACATGGGGCAGGGCTCCAGGGTCACGTATAGAGTACAGCCGTGGAGCCGCCAGCTGCCCAGCCGGGCGCAGGCCTCCCGGATGGCCTCCACCTCCGCGTGGGCGGTGGCGTCCCCCGCCGCCTCCCGGCGGTTGCGGCCCCGGCCCACGATCTCCCCATCCCGGACGATGACGCAGCCCACGGGCACGTCCCCGTCCCGGGCGGCCTCCCGGGCCAGGGACAGGGCCTCCCGCATAAATTTTTCGTGTTCCATCGGTCCCACCCCCTGTTCTCTCTTTTCATGACCCTCTGTGTGCTCAGATTAAAAAAATTTTTGCCGTTCCCGCCCCCTGCGGGGCGGGAACGCCCCGAGACTTCTGTATCATACCACACCCCGCCCCTTGCCGCAACGGGCAAACCGTGATACAATAGCCACCGAATTTGAAGATAAAGGACCGAGGATATGACCACCTACGACGCCGGACAATTTGACATTGCCGTGATCGGCGCGGGCCACGCGGGCATCGAGGCCGCCCTGGCCGCCGCCCGCATGGGGCTGCGCACGGTGTGCTTCACCGTCAACCTGGACAGCGTGGGCAACATGCCCTGCAACCCGGCCATCGGGGGCACCGGCAAGGGCCACCTGGTCCGGGAGCTGGACGCCCTGGGGGGCGAGATGGGCAGGGCGGCCGACCGGGCCTGCATCCAGTACCGGCTGCTGAACCGGAGCAAGGGCCCCGCCGTCTGGTCCCTCCGGGCCCAGGCCGACCGGCGGGAGTACCAGAAGCTCATGAAGCACACCCTGGAGCGCCAGGAGAACCTGTGGGTCAAGCAGGCGGAGGTGGTGGACATCCTCACCCAGGGCGGGGCGGTGAGCGGTGTGGTCACCCACACCGGGGCTCTCTACCGTGTGAGGACCGCCGTGGTGGCCACCGGCACCTATCTGGGGGGCCGCACCATCGTGGGGGAGGTGGTCCGGGACTCGGGGCCCGACGGCCTGGCTGCCGCCCTGCCCCTGACGGCGTGTCTGGTCCGGCTGGGGCTGTCCATCCGCCGGTTCAAGACAGGGACGCCCCCCCGGGTGAACCGCCGGTCGGTGGATTTTTCCAAAATGCAGCTCCAGGAGGGGGACCCGGACGCCCAGCCCTTCTCCTTCTCCACCCGGGAGCACCCCCGGAATCAGGCGGTGTGCTACCTCACCTACACCAACGAGGCCACCCACGCCATCATCCGGGCCAACCTGGACCGCTCCCCCCTCTTTGACGGCACCATCGAGGGGATCGGCCCCCGGTACTGCCCCTCCATCGAGACCAAGGTGGACCGCTTCCCGGACAAGGAGCGGCACCAGCTGTTCATCGAGCCCATGGGGCTGGACACCGAGGAGCTGTATATCCAGGGCTTCTCTTCCTCCCTCCCGGAGGAGGTGCAGATTCAGATGCTCCACACCATCCCCGGCCTGGAGCACGCCGAGATGACCCGGTGCGCCTACGCCATCGAGTACGACTGCGTGGACCCCACCCAGCTGGAACCCACCCTGGAGACAAAAGTGGTCTCCGGCCTGTACGGGGCGGGGCAGTTCAACGGCTCCTCCGGCTATGAGGAGGCAGCTGTCCAGGGGTTCGTGGCCGGGGTGAATGCCGCCCTGAAAATTCAGGGGAAGGAGCCCCTGGTCCTCCGCCGGGACCAGGGATATATCGGAGTGCTCATCGACGATCTGGTGACCAAGGGCACCAATGAGCCCTACCGGATGATGACCTCCCGCACCGAGTACCGCCTGCTCCACCGGCAGGACAACGCCGACCGGCGGCTGACCCCCATTGGGTACGCCCTGGGGCTGGTCCCCCGGGAGGAGTACCAGCGGGTCCAGGAGAAATACGCCGCCGTGGACCGGGAGGTGCGCCGGCTGGAGGGCGCGGGCACGCCCCCATCTCCGGAGCTGGACGCCCTGCTGGAAGCCCGGGGAGAGCCCCCGGTGAAGAACGGGGCCCGGCTGGCCGATCTGCTCCGCCGGCCCCGGCTCACCTACGCCGATCTGGCTCCCTTTGATCCGAACCGGCCCCAGTTGGCTCCCGCCGTGGTGAGCGAGGTGGAGATCACCGTCAAGTACGCCGGCTACATCGACCGGCAGCTGCGGCAGGTAGAGGAGATGCGCCGGCTGGAGGAGCGGCCCCTGCCGCCGGACGTGGACTATCTGTCCATCGCCGGCCTTCGGCTGGAGGCCCGGCAGAAGCTTCAGGCCATCCGCCCCCACAATCTGGGCCAGGCCAGCCGGGTGTCCGGCGTCTCCCCGGCGGACGTGGCGGTGCTGATGGTCTATTTGAAGCAAACTGGCAGCGTCTGATCTTGGAGGCCCATCTATGGATGTTTTTATGCTGTGGCATGTATACGAGCTGCGGGATGATTCGGGTATCCATGAGGAGGAAAAGCTGATCGGCGTCTTTTCCTCGGAGGCCAACGCACAGGAAGCGATCCAACAGGTAAAAGATCAGGAAGGATTTCGGAACCTCCCCCTGAGTTGTTTCGAGATCCATCAGACGAAGGTGGACCAGGTCGGCTGGAAGGGCGGATTTGCCACGGTCCGCTGGAACGAGAGGGAGTGAGGGAGATCCCATGGAGCTGACACAAGTAAAGGGCAACACCTGGGTGGCCGAGGGGATGGAGCTGATCCCCTTCTATAAGCTGGACGAGCGCCGGTGCGTCCTGCTGGACACCGGCCTGGGGGAGGAGCGGGAGGAGCTGGAGGAGGCCCTGCGCTCCGCCGGCCTGACCCCGGCGGGGGTGCTGTGCTCCCACGCCCACGTGGACCACTGCGGCAACAACCGCTATTTTCAGGAGACGTACGGCGCCCAGATCGCCCTCACCGGCCCGGAGGCGGGGATGTGCGCCAACCTGCTGACCCTGAAGTGCTACTTCCTCACCCTGCCCCCCGACATGGTGGCCCAGCGGGCGGCCTATATGGTCCACACCCCCGACGTGATTCTCCCCGCCGGGGACGGCCCGGTGTCCTTCTGCGGGGCGGAATTTCAGATCCTCCACACCCCCGGCCACTCCGCCGGCCACATCTGCACCATCACCCCGGACAACGTGTGCTACACCGCCGACGCCGTCCTGAGCCCCGAGCTGCTGAACTCCAAGCTCCCCTATGATCTGAGCCACCGCATGGCCATGGAGAGCCGGGAAAAGCTGCGGGGGCTGGACTGCGACGGCTATATCATGGCCCACCGGGGGGTGTGCGGCCGGGGGGAGCTGGCCGAGCTCATCGACGAAAATCAGGCCCTCATCCGCCGCCGGGCGGGGGAGATCCTGTCCCTCATCGTCCGGCCCATGACCCTGAGCCAGATCTGTCAGGCGGTGTGCGCCTACTATCAGCTGTTCACCCACAAGCCCCGCCGGGCCCTCCAGTTCGAGCGGAACATCCGCTTCTTCCTGGACTACCTCACCGACCGGGGAGAGCTGGAGCTCCGGTGCAAAAACGGCACCGCCTACTACTGCCCGCCGGAGCTGTGACCGCTTTCCCGAAAAATTTTCCCCAAGCACTTGCAATCCGCCGGAAAATGTAGTATACTTTTTTGTACTTTCGGGCGCTGACCGCCCAGAACTGCGAGATCACGCCCCGCCCGGGGCCTTTGAAAGGAACGAATCGACATGCTGAATCTGATCCTCACCATTATCCAGGTGATCTGCGGCCTGGCCGTCATCGCCGTGGTCATGCTCCAGTCCGGCAAGAGCGCCGGCCTCTCCGGGGCCATCGCCGGCGGCGCCGACACCTTCCTGTCCAAGAACAAGGCCAAGAGCGTGGACGCCAAGCTGGCCAAGATGACCAAGTGGGTGGCCATCGTGTGGATCGTGCTCACCCTGGCCCTGTGCATCGTCTGATTGAACCCGCAAAAAACGCCGGCAAAGCCGGCGTTTTTCTTTTTCCCCTGGGTTTCTGTTGTTCCCGCCCCCGACAGCCGACTGGACAAGCCGGCGCCCGCCCCAGAGGGGCGGGCGCCGGTCCTTTATTTCATCTCGTGGCTGGTCAGCAGGGACTGCTTGATGTCCCACAGCTTCTGGGACAGATCCACATAGTAGTTGTGGGGGTTCTCGAACCGCTTGACCTCGTCCCACAGGGAGTCCACCTGCCGCTGGCAGTAGGCCCGGCTGGCCTGGAGGTCGGGCACCTCATAGACCAGCTCGCCCCCCTGGAACACGGGGACCAGCAGCTCCCGGGCCTCGATGTTGGTGAACACCTTCCGCTTCCAGGTGGCGTCCGGGTCAAAGAGCTCCAGAGGCTGGGAGAAGTCGAACTGCTCGTCGTGGAGGCAGATCAGGTCGGCCTCCGCCTTGCCCGAGTCCTTGGAGAAGATGCGGTACACCTTTTTGAAGTGGGGGGTGGTGATCTTGGCGGGGTTCTCGCTGATCTTGATCTTGGGGATGATGTTCCCCTGGTCGTCCTCGATGGCGGCCAGCTTATAGACCCCGCCGAACACCGGCTCGCTGCGGGAGGTGATGAGCCGCTCGCCCACCCCGAAGGAGTCAATCCGGGCCCCCTGGCGCACCAGGTCCCGGATAATGTACTCGTCCAGGGCGTTGGAGGCCACGATCTTGCACTCGGTCAGCCCCGCCGCGTCCAGCATCTCCCGGGCCTTCCGGGACAGGTAGGTCAGATCGCCGCTGTCCAACCGGATGCCGCACTTGGTGATGCCCCGGGGGAGGAGGACCTCCTGGAAGGCCCGGATGGCGTTGGGCACACCGGATTTCAGCACGTTGTAGGTGTCCACCAGCAGGGTGGCGTTGTCGGGGTAGAGCTCGCAGTAGGTCTTGAAGGCGGTGTACTCGTCGGGGAACATCTGGACCCAGGAGTGGGCCATGGTGCCGGTGGCGGGGGAGCCGTACCGCTGGTCGGCCATGGTGCAGGCGGTGGCGGAGCAGCCGGCGATATAGCTGGCCCGGGCGCCCAGCAGGGCCCCGTCGGAGCCCTGGGCCCGCCGGGAGCCGAACTCGGCCACCGGCCGGCCCTCGGCCGCCCGGACGATCCGGTTGGACTTGGTGGCGATGAGGGACTGGTGGTTCAGGGTGAGCAGCAGGAAGGTCTCCACGAACTGGGCCTGGATGGCGGGGGCCCGGACGGTGAGCAGGGGCTCGCCGGGGAAGACCGGGGTGCCCTCGGGCACCGCCCAGATGTCCCCGGTGAAGCGGAAGGTGCGCAGGAATTCCAGGAATTCCTCGCTGAAGCAGCCCTTGCCCCGGAGATAGATCAGGTCCTCCTCGTCAAAGCTCAGCTCCTGGATGTACTCCACCACCTGGGCCAGGCCGGCGGCGATGGCGAAGCCCCCCTGGTCGGGGACCGAGCGGTAGAACACATCGAAGTAGCAGATCCGGTCCTTCAGACCGGTCTGGAAATAGCCGTTGGCCATGGTCAGCTCGTAGAAGTCGCACAGCATGGTCAGGTTGGTCTTTGCTTTCATGGCAAAAATCCCCTTTTTCAGGGCATAAGCCCCCTTCATAGTGCCTCTTATTATACCCTCTGCCGGGGAAAAAGGCAAGGACCTGTGGAAATTGTCCCTTTTCAGGAGCAGTCGAGACGGCCCAAGCTCCGTCGGTTTGCCGAAATCGGAAAAATCTCTGCCGCCGGCCTTGCAAAGGGCAGGCCGGTATTGTATGATAAGAGTAACAACAAATATTTGGCGCCGTTGAAGGCGCGGCAGGGGGATTGTGTTGTGGGGCGAATTTCCAAAACAGATATAGAGAACTTCAAAGTAACGGGCTTTAAACCTTTGGAACTGAACGAGGGCAATGTCCAGGCCATCTTCAATCGGTGTATCGCCAAGGAGGGAACGCCGGAGGACCAGTGCTGTAACAGCATTTTGTTTTCAAGAACGCTGGGATATCGCCCAAGTGATGAACTGCTTATTCGTTTTGACATGGAAAAGATGCGGATGAATAAGAAAAGTATCGAATATCTGTATGGACAGCTACGATGCACTCACCAGAAATTAGGCAAATTAAATCTTGAGGAAGCATATTGGAATTATCAAGGAAAGGTATGGACCAACAGCAAAGAACACCTGTTGGAGTTTCTGCATTTAGGCTGTACAGATGGGGACGAAGTACACCTTATCTCGCCTTTTTTTGCTGAAAGTAATTCGGCAAATTTCGATGTCCCTGCTCCCACCCTCTCCCCCAAGGACCCGGCCTTCCCGGCGTGGTGGGAGGCCCACAGGGGCGAGTGGGAGGGCTGACCAACTCACGACCGAACATCGCGCAAACGGGTATGCCCCATCCGGAGGGCATACCCGTTTTGTCTGTTTTTCCCAATGGTTTTCAATTCCCCTTGAACTCACTGCTCTCCTTGAAAAGGGAGTGGAAATCGTCCCATTTCGATCTATCGAGTAGCTGATACGGAACCTGAGCGGAAATTTTTCGTCTACATCAATAGGAACCCATTGGAACAGGAGGTATGACCACATGAAAAAGCTGACTGCATGGGTCCTTGCTTTGGCAGGCGTATTGGGACTGGCCGGATGCTTCGGCCCGGGCGCCGGCACGAACCCCTATCAGGGGCTGACCACGGAGGAGATCTCGGCCGCCACAGTGCAGCTGCAGCCGCCGGACAAGACGCTCCTGGTGGAGGAGCTGGACCAGCTCGTGGCCCTTTTGCAGGAGCTGGTCATCTATGAGGAGGACCCCTCGTACACGGAATACGCGGGACAGGCCGTTACGGTCCAGCTGACCATGTCTGACGGGAGCCAGACGAGCGTCACAGAATACAGTCCTTTCCTGATCATCGACGGGGTGGGCTACCGGACAGAATACGAGCCCTGTGAGGCGCTGAACCGCTATGCCAACGAGCTGCTGAACTCAGAGGACGCCGTGGTCGTCCTGGAACAGCCGCCGGTTCTGACCGTAGTCAGTGACGAGACCGCCATGACCGCCCTCCTGGGCACATACTCCTGGCAGCGGAAAAACGCGGACGGGAGCGTCACGAGCGTAGAGGCCGACAGCCCCCACCCGTTGGATTGTAAAGAGCTGCTGTCCCCGCCGCTGGAGACGGCGGAGGCGACTGCCGCGCTGAGATTTACAGAGGAACCGGACGAGATCGTGAGCGTCCAATGCTGGCGCGACTCCCACTGGTCCGACACCTCCGCGGCCGGGGAAGATGTCGCGTACAGCGGAACCGCCATCGACCTGAGATCCGGAGGATACGTCTATGAGATCGTCGCCCGGTGGGATTCTGACAGCGGGTACGGCGGGACGGCCCGATATTCCTTTTATATCACGGCAGAGCAGGACCCATAACCTCAAACCTTAAGGCCTCCGCCCAAATGGGCGGAGGCCTTAAAATTTTTTTATATGGAAACCCATGCCCCTTCGGGGCATGGGTTTCCATACTAATTCCGGTTTTACTAATTTTACCCCTTCTTCTTGGAGGCCTCCCGCATGCGGTCGCCGTGTGATTTCATGTCTTGGCCGGACAAAGTGAATTTGTCCGGCCGCCGCGGCCGGGGCCGCGCGCCCGCTGTGCGGGCGGGACCACGGCGGGAAACCCTTTTACAAAATGGGCCGTTCCCCGTTTAACCCTTCTTCTTGGAGGCCTCCCGCATGCGGTCGCCGTGGTCCAGAAGCCGCTTGCGCAGGCGCAGGTTCTCCGGGGTGCACTCCAGCAGCTCGTCGTCGGCCAGGAACTCCAGGCACTGCTCCAGAGACATCTGCTTGGGGGTGGTCAGCCGCAGGGCCTCGTCGGAGCCGGAGGCGCGCATGTTGGTCAGCTGCTTCTTCTTGCACACGTTGACGGTGATGTCCTCCGCCTTGGGGGTCTCGCCCACGATCATGCCGCCGTACACCGGGGTGCCGGCCCCGATGAACAGGGTGCCCCGCTCCTGGGCGTTGAACAGGCCGTAGGTCACCGCCTCGCCGGTCTCGAAGGCCACCAGGGAACCGGTGGACCGGCGCTGAATGTCCCCCTTCATGGGCTCGTAGTGGTCAAAGACGGAGGCCATGATGCCCTCGCCCTTGGTGTCGGTCAAAAACTCGTTGCGGTAGCCGAACAGGCCCCGGGAGGGGACCATGAACTCCAGCTTGGTGCGGCTGCCCACGGGGACCATGTTCAGCAGGTCGGCCCGCCGGGCCTGGAGCTTGTTGATGACCGCTCCGGTGAAGTCGTTGGGCACGTCGGCCACCAGCCGCTCCATGGGCTCGCACTTCACCCCGTCGATCTCCTGGAACAGAACCCGGGGGGGAGACACCTGGAACTCATAGCCCTCCCGGCGCATGGTCTCCATGAGAATGGACAGGGACATTTCGCCCCGGCCGGCCACGTTGAAGGAGTCGGTGGAGTTCTCGATCTCGCTGACCTTCAGGGACACATCCTTCAGGGTCTCCCGGAACAGCCGGTCCCGGAGCTGTCGGCTGGTGACGAATTTGCCCTCCCGGCCGGCGAAGGGGGAGTCGTTGACGGAAAAGGTCATCTCGATGGTGGGGGCGGAGATCTTCACGAACTCGATGGGCTCCACACAGTCGGGGGCACAGATGGTGTCGCCGATGGTCACATCGCCGATGCCGCTCATGGCGATGATGTTGCCGGCGTCCGCCTCCTGGACGGGCACCTTGGACAGGCCGTCGAACTCATACAGAGCGGTGGCCTTGGCCTTCTGGGGGGCGGCCTCCGGGTCGTGGAAGTTGCACACGGCGATCTCCTGGTTCTGCTTAATGACGCCCCGCTCGATGCGGCCGATGGCGATGCGGCCCACGAACTCGTTGTAGTCGATGGAGCTCACCAGCATCTGGAAGGGGGCCTCCACATCCGCCTCGGGGGCGGGGATATACTCCAGGATGGTGTCGAACAGGGGCTTCAAGTCGCTGCCCGCCTCGTCGGGCTGGACGGAGGCGGTGCCCTGCCGGCCGGAGCAGAACAGCATGGGGGAGTCCAGCTGCTCGTCGGTGGCGTTCAGGTCCATGAGCAGCTCCAGCACCTCGTCGATGACCTCGTACACCCGCTGGTCGGGGCGGTCGATCTTGTTGACCACCACGATGACCCGGTGGCCCAGCTCCAGGGCCTTGGACAGGACGAAGCGGGTCTGGGGCATGGGGCCCTCGGCGGCGTCCACCAGCAGGATGACGCCGTTGACCATCTTCAAAATGCGCTCCACCTCGCCGCCGAAGTCGGCGTGGCCCGGGGTGTCCACGAT
>CALWYA010000045.1 GCA_944385645.1 uncultured Oscillospiraceae bacterium | reverse complement strand
GTCCAACGCCTTCGCCATCTCCCGGCGGCTGGTCCTGCCTGAGTATATCATCGAAAAGGCCGCCGCCCGGCTGGACGCGGAGAACGTGCGCTTTGAGGACGTGCTCACCAAGCTGGACCAGCAGCGGCAGGAGATGGAGCGGGAGCGGGACGCGGCCCGCCGGCTCAAGCTGGAGATGGAGCAGTCGGCCGCCAAGGCCCGGGAGTACCGGCAGAAGCTGGAGGAGGAGCGGGCGAAGGTGGTGGAGAAGGCCCAGGCCGAGGCCCGGTCCATCATCGACGAGGCCCGGGCGGCCAGCGACCTGGCCCTGTCCCAGCTGAAGGAGCTGCAAAAGCGGAAGGACCTGGACTGGCAGCAGGTGAACGAGGGCCGGTCCCAGGCCCGGCACCTGCTCAACCAGGCGGAGGAGAGCATCGGCGGCCCGGCCCCGGAGCCGGAGGCCCCGCCCCCTACCCGGGACGCCCGGGCGGGGGACACGGTGGAGCTGGTGAAGATGGGCACCCGGGCCGCCGTCCTGTCGGTGAACAAGGACGGCACCCTCCAGCTCCAGGCGGGCATTTTGAAGATCTCCGCCAAGCAGGAGGAGGTCCGGGTGGTGGAGGGGGAGACCCAGAGCCAGAAGGAGGCTCGGAAGATCATCCAGCGGGCCGAGCGCACCCTCCGGGCCCCCGCCGCCCGGGAGCTGGACCTGCGGGGCATGACTACCGACGAGGCCCTCATCACCCTGGAGAACTTCCTGGACGCCGCCATGATGGGCAAGCTGGAGACGGTGACCATCATCCACGGCAAGGGTACCGGCGCCGTCCGCGCCGCCGTGCGGAATTATCTGAAGCGCAGCCGCTATGTGAAGACCTTCCGCCCCGGCCGCTACGGCGAGGGGGAGGATGGTGTGACGGTGGCGGAGTTGAAATAAATGTATGGTATGGGATAAAATCCCTCGTCCCTCTCGGAGAGCGGGGGGGCCTCAGGGGGGACTGGTCCCCCCTGAAGGCGCGGCGCGCGAATGCGCGTGTGCGTTCCCCGCAGGGAACGCCCGCGCCTGGGAGGATGGCGTAACGGTGGCGGAGTTGAAGTGAAGACGTCTGAGCTGAAGTGACGCGCCTCTTTTGGGCAGTTTATGAAAAAGAAAAAATATCGCCCGTAAAAATTCGTCAAAAGCGCCGTCATATTTGTGCAAAATATCATTGACGAGAGCGGGATAAATCTGGTATGCTAGTTACACATCCTAATGACGAGGGCGGAGGTACGCGATATGTATAGTCAGGAAGCAGTCGTGAACAATCAGGTCGGTCTGCACGCCAGACCCGCTACTTTCTTCATCCAGAAGGCCAACGAGTTCAAGAGCTCCATCTGGGTCGAGAAGGAGGAGCGCAAGGTCAACGCCAAGAGCCTGCTGGGCGTTCTGTCTCTGGGCATCGTGAAGGGTACTCCCATCAAACTGATCGCCGACGGGCCCGACGAGAAAGAGGCCATCGAGGCGCTGCAGAAGATGATCTCCTCTGACTTCTCCGAGTAACGCCAGCTAGTTGAAAAAGCGCCGCGCTGCGGCGCTTTTTTTCATAATTTGATATAGGGGAGGGGAGACGCGGTGAACGAACTGCCGGTGTCCTATGTCAGACTGCTGAGCCGCCTGGAAAGACAGGAGGCGCGGCTGATGCGGGACGGACTGCCTTTGCCCCGGGTTGAAACCGGTCTGGAGGGCCGGATCCCGCCGAAGGCCCGTCAGGCGCTGGAGGCCGCCTTTTTCCGGGCCTTCCAGACCCTGTTCGGGCCGGGCGGCGCAAGGCTGGTGGAGAAGACCATTCCCCTGGAGCGCTTGGGTCTGGCACAGCGCCTCTGGGCGGGGGAGCTCACGCCTGGAGAGGAGAGAGCGCTGCTCCGGCAGATGGAGCGCGGCCGCCGCAGGAGCCAGGCCGGGCAGGTCCTCGCCGCCGGGGCCGAGGGGACGGCGCTGGGCCTGCTGGGGATCGGCCTGCCGGACATCCCGGTGTTCCTGGCCCTGCTGCTGCGCAGCCTCTACCAGAGCGCCCTCCGGTATGGGTTCTCCTATGAGAGCGAGGAGGAGCGGACCTATGTGCTCCTGCTCCTCCAGGGGGCCCTGTCCCAGGGGGAGGAGCGCCGGGACCTGAGCCGCCGGACCGACCAGCTGGGAAGGGCCATTGACCACGGCTGGCCGGCGGCGGTGGATCTGGAGGAGGAGACAAGGGCCGCCGCCGTCCTCCTGTCGCACAAGCTGCTGGCGGTCAAATTTGTCCAGGGGCTCCCCGTGGTGGGGGCCGTGGGCGGCGCGGTGAACTTCTCCGCCGCCGGGCGGGTCGCCCGGTGGGGCGCGCTGAAATACAAGAAGCGGTTTTATGAGAAAAAGGTGCGGGGGCTGTAGCGGGAGACGGACCGGGGGAGGCGGGAGACATGACCTTTGACGAACTGAAAGAGAAGGCCCACAGCCTGCCCCTGAAGCCGGGCGTCTACATCATGCAGGACGCCAAAAACACGGTGATCTACGTGGGCAAGGCCAAGGCCCTGAAGAACCGGGTGTCCCAGTACTTCCAGGACTCCGCCTCCCACACCGAGAAGACCCGGGCCATGGTGTCCCAGATCGACCACTTCGACGTCATCATCGCCGACAGCGAGTTCGAGGCCCTGGTGCTGGAGTGCTCCCTCATCAAGCGGCACCAGCCCCGGTACAACATCCTCCTGAAGGACGACAAGGGCTACCCCTATATCCGCCTGTCCCACGAGGCCTACCCCCGATTCTCCCTGGCCTCCAAGGCGGCGGAGGACGGGGCACGGTACTTTGGCCCCTACGCCAGCCGCCACGCCACCCAGGCCATCATCGACGCCCTGCGCACCGCCCTGCGCCTGCCCTCCTGCCGGAAGAAGTTCCCCCGGGACATCGGAAAGGAGCGGCCCTGCCTGAACTTCCACATCGGCAAGTGCGACGGCTACTGCCGCTCGGAAAACCTGCGGGAGCAGCACGACCAGGCCATCTCCCAGGCGGTCCGTCTGCTGGAGGGCCGCTTTCAGGAGGTACAGGACGATCTGACCGCCGAGATGGAGCGGGCGGCGGAGGAGCTGCGCTTTGAGCAGGCCGCCCAGCTCCGGGACCGGCTCCGGGCCATCGAGCTGCTGGGCAAGCGGCAGAAGGTGGTGGCCGGCTCCCTGGCGGACACCGACGTGGCCGGCTTCTTCCGGGGGACGGCCAGGAGCTGCTTCGTGGTCCTCCACTATCTGGAGGGGGACCTGGCCGCCAAGGACTTCGACCTGATCGAGACCCCGGTGGAGGAGGACGAGGAGAGTATCCTGTCCTCCCTGGTGCGGGAATACTATGTGGGCCGGACCCGGCTGCCCAAACAGATTCTGCTGCCCTGCGAGCTGCCCGACCAGGTGCCCCTCACCCGGCTGCTGTCCGAGCAGGTGGGCCGGCGGGTAGAGCTGGTCACCCCCCAGCGGGGGGCCAAGATGGACCTGATCCGCCTGGCCAACCAGAACGCTGCGGAGGAGGTGGAGCGGGCCACCACCCGGGAGGAGCGGCAGAACAAGCTGTTGGAGGCCCTGGGGCGGATGCTGGGGCTGGAGGAGCCCCCCCGGCGGATGGAGTCCTACGACATCTCCAACCAGGGGGCGGACGACATCGTGGCCTCCATGGTGGTCTATGTGGACGGCCGCCCCAGAAAGTCGGACTACCGGCGGTTCAAACTGAAGGACATGGCCGGCCCCGACGACTACGCCTCCATGGAGCAGGTGCTCACCCGCCGCTTCCGCCGGTATCTGGACGGGGACGAGAAGTTTGCCGACCGGCCCGACCTCCTCCTCATCGACGGGGGAGAGAACCACGTGAAGGTGGCCCAGCGGGTACTGGAGACCATGGGGCAGGACATTCCCGCCTTCGGCATGGTGAAGGACGACCGGCACCGCACCCGGGCCCTGGTGGCCCCCGACGGCCGGGAGATCGGCATCCAGGCCATCCCGGCAGTCTTTGCCCTGGTCGGCCAGATTCAGGAGGAGACCCACCGCTTCGCCATCGAGTACCACCGGCAGCTCCAGACGGGGCACGTGAAGGCCTCCCGGCTGGACCAAATCCCCGGAGTGGGAGAGGTGCGCCGGCAGCAGCTGCTGAAACGCTTCAAGACCATCAAGGCCATCCGGGCCGCCTCCCTGGAGGAGCTGGAGAAGGCGGTGCCGAAGAGTACGGCACGGGCGGTGTTTCAGTATTTTCGGGAAAATTAGGAATTAGGAGTTAGGAATTTATGAGGCCTGCGGCCCGTGCGGCACGCAGAAACGTCGGGGGTGTGGAACAATGGACAAGCATGACCCTTGGCTCTCCTGGGCAGTGGAGCTGCAAAGCCTGGCCCAGGCGGGGCTGTACTACGGGAAGGACCGCTTCGATCTGGAGCGGTATCAGCGCATCCGGGACATCGCCGCCGAGATGATCGCCCACCAGAGCGGCCTGTCCTTGGACAAGGTAAAGGACCTGTTCTGCTGTGAGACGGGGTATCAGACCCCCAAGCTGGCCACCCGGGCCGCCGTCTTTCAGGGGGACAAGGTCCTGCTGGTGCAGGAGCCAAAGGGCTGGGCGCTGCCAGGGGGCTGGGTGGACTACAACGTCTCGGTGAAGGAGAACGCTGAGAAAGAGGTCCGGGAGGAGGCCGGTCTGGAGGTCCGGGCCGGCCGGGTCATCGCCGTTATGGACGGGGAGAGACACCACGCCACCGTCTATCCTTGGAAGGTGTGTATCGTATTTGTCCTTTGCACCCTGCTGGGCGGACAGTTCCGGGCCAACCTGGAGACCACCGCCAGCGGATGGTTCTCTCTGGACGACCTGCCTCAGCTGGATCTGGAGAAGACCACCCCGGAGCAGCTTCGGATGTGCCTGGAGGCCAGCCGCGCTGTGCACTGGGAGACCGTTTTGGAATAATGATACCCCTGTCCCCGCGGACGGGAGCGCACAGGAAGATAGGAAAGGAAGGACTTGCCATGCGGATCATTTCCGGCTCCGCTCGGGGCCGAAAGCTGAAGGAGCTCCAGGGGACGGACACCCGCCCCACCACCGACAAGGTGAAGGAGTCCATGTTCAATATCGTCCAGTTCGACATCGAGGGCCGGCGGGTGCTGGACCTGTTCGGGGGGACGGGCCAGCTGGGTCTGGAGGCCCTGTCCCGGGGGGCGGAGTCCTGCACCTTCGTGGACCAGCGGAAGGAGGCCGCCGCCCTGATCCGGGAGAACGTCAAGCTCACCGGCTTTACAGACCGGGCCCGGGTGGTCCAGGGGGAGGCCCTGTCCTTCCTGGCCTCCTGCCGGGAGAAGTTCGATCTGGTCTTCCTGGACCCCCCCTATCAGAGCAATCTCCTGGAGGAGGCCCTGAAACAGCTGACCAAGTTTGACATTTTGCGGGAGTATGGTATAATCATGTGCGAAAGCGCCGCGGAATGGACCCTGCCCCCGCTGGCGCCCCCCTATGAGTGGGGGAGAGAGTACCGGTACGGCAAGATCAAGCTCACCGTCTGCCACCGGAAGGGGAGTGTGGAGCGATGAGCGTGGCCATCTATCCGGGCAGCTTCGACCCGGTGACCTTGGGGCACCTGAACATCATCAAGCGGGCCTCCGCCTGCTTCGACAAGCTGATCGTGTGCGTCATGGTCAACTCCAACAAGCACGGCATGTTCACCCCGGACGAGCGGGTGGACCTGCTGCGCCGGTCCACCAAGCGGTTCCCCAACGTGGAGGTGGACTTCTCCAACGAGCTGCTGGCCGCCTACGCCAGGCGGCGGGGAGCCCGGGTGGTGGTCAAGGGCCTGCGGGCGGTATCCGACTATGAGCAGGAGGTCCAGATGGCCCTCATCAACCGAAAGCTGAACCCCCGGCTGGAGACCATGTTCCTGGCCTCCAGCGAGAAATACACCTATCTCAGCTCCACCATCGTCAAGGAGATGGCCCGGTACGGGGCCGATCTGGCGGAGTTCATCCCCCGGGAGATCGTGGACGACGTGAACCGGCGGATGGGGGAAATGGAAAGAAAGGAAGGGTAAGCCATGGCAAGCGGTGTGGAAGAATTACTGGATATGCTCTTTGAGATGATTGACGAGGCCAAGAACCTCCCCCTGTCCGGGGACAAGTGCGTCATCGAGCGGGACCGGGCCCTGGATCTGATCGACGACGTGCGCAGTCAGTTCCCCATGGAGCTGACCGAGGCCCGGAAGATGATGGCCCGCCGGGCCGAGCTGGAGAGCGAGGCCAAGCACCGGGCCGAGTCCATCGTCAAGGCGGCGGAGGAGCGGGCCCGGCAGATCCTGGCCGAGGACAGCATCACCCAGCAGGCCCGCCAGAAGGCCAACGAGATGGTGCAGCAGGCGGAGGAGCGCAGCCGGGAGCTGAAGCGCTCCGCCAACGAGTACTGCGAGGACGCCCTGCGCCGCACCGAGGAGGCGGTGGCCGAGGCCTACGACGAGATCAAGAAGTCCCGGGCCCGGTTCCGGGCCGCCGCCGGCGTGTCCGCCGGACAGACCGCGGCCCAGGGGGGCAGCCGCCCCATGTACGACGCGGCGGCTGACGAGGACTGAGGATGGAAAAAACCACGCGGGAGCGCCAAGCGCTCCCGCGTGGTTTTTTTCAAGAGGCAGCGGGGCCTCAGCGGGCGCCGCCAGTTTTTGGGTCCGGGGCCTCCATAAAGAAGGTAAAGGTGCCGGTGCACACGACCTTGTCCCGGGTGTCCCGGATGACGATCTGGATCACGGACAGCTTCCGGCCCAGCTTTTTGGGCGTGGCCTCACAGAACAGGTCCCCATAGGCGGGGCGCAGGAACTCCATGGAGCTGGAGCTGGTGACGCAGTTGCCCCCCATGGAGCAGGCGCAGGTGCCGCCCACCGTGTCTGCCAGGGTGGCCATGGCGCCGCCGTGGATCATGCCGTGGGGGTTGATGGAGTTGGGACCGGCGTGGAGGACGCCCCGGGCCAGACCGGGTTCCACATAGGTCAGCTCGATGCCGTTCTCATAGGAGAACTGATGGGGGGCGTTGAGGCGGGAAAAAGCGGCGTCAAGCAGGTCGTTGGCAGATGGATCCATAGGTGAATTGAACTCCTTCCGGAAATTTTTGCTTATTTTACCACAATTCTGCTGCCGCCGCAATCCCCCGCGGCGGCCAGAAGGGCTGTCTCCTGCATAGGATGGCACGGCGGACCGCCGCCCATGCGGCGTTGAGACGACTTTGTGACCATGAAGGAGGAGTACATCTATGGAGGAAAAGACGACGATTCCCTCTGCCGGAGAGGGTGTGGACCCGGAGACCTTTCGCCGGGTGTGGCAGCGGGTGATGCCGGATCAGACCGACAGCCCCCTGGAGGTGGAGAACGCCCCCGCGGCGGTGCCGGACACCGCCCGGCCTGCTGTTCCCACCCAGACCGGGGAGCCTGGAGAGGGGGCTGGAGAGGAGAGCGGCCCCGACCTGCCCCCGGTTCCGGCCTGCGCCCAGGAGGGCGGTCAGGAGGGGGAGAGCGCCCCCTGCGTCTGCCAGGGGACGCCGTCCCAGTGCCTGGGGGAGCGCTCGGCCGGGGAGACCGCCCGGTTGGAGGAGCTGATGGAGATGGCCCGGCGGGGACTGCTGGCCGGCCAGACGCTGGCCCGGCGGAGCGGAAGCAGCTGCGGCCGGGGGATTCTGAGGAGCCTGGTCGCCGACCACCGGTACGCCCTGCGCCGGCTGTCCGCCGCCTATTTTCTCATTACCGGCCGGCGGTATCGCCCCTGCTGCTCCGCCCCGTCCCTGCCCACCGATCTCTGTCTGGCCCTCCGGGACCAGTTCCAGTGGGAACGGCGGTGGGCCTTCTGTGCTGACCAGGGGGCCCAGGCCGCCCAGGATCCCTGCCTGAAGGAGCTGTACCAGGAGCTGGCAAGGGAGGGCGCCTGTCACGCCGGGGCCATCCGCTCCCTGTTGGAACAGATGACTTGACGGGAGAACTCCGGTAAGGTACACTGAAGAAAACGGGCCTGCAGGCCGGAAATGAGGCGCGCCATGAGAAACGACTTGACCTACCCGTCCTCCGACGGGATCCACACCGTCCACGCCCTGGAGTGGCTGCCCCAGGGGGAACCCCGGGGGGTGATCCAGATCGTCCACGGGGTGGCCGAATATGCCGGCCGCTATGAGCCCCTGGCCCGCTTCCTCACGGAGCACGGCTTCGCCGTGTGCGGGGAGGACCACCTGGGCCACGGGGAGACCGTCTCCGACGGGAAATTTGGCTACTTCGCCCCCAAGGGGGGCTGGGACCTGGTGGCCCGGGACGTGCGCCGGCTGCGGGAGCTGGAGGGAAAGAAGTTCCCCGGCCTGCCCTATGTCATGCTGGGCCACTCCATGGGCTCCTTCCTCGCCCGGACCTACCTGATCCGCTGGCCGGGGACGGTGGACGCCGCCGTCCTGTCGGGCACCGGCCAGGAGCCCGCCCCCCTGGTGGCCTTCGGCCGGGGACTGGCCGGCGGGGTGGGGCTGCTCCGGGGGCCCAACCACGTGAACGACCTGGTGTATGCCCTGTCCCTGGGGGCCTACAACCGGCAGTTCCGCCCCAACCGCACCACCGCCGACTGGCTCAGCCGGGACGAGGCCCAGGTGGACGCCAATCTGGCCGACCCCCTGTGCTCCTTCAAGCCCACCGTGTCCATGTTCCGGGACATGATGAAGGGTCTGCAATTCATCGGCGATTCCAGGAATCTGGCCCGCATGGACAAGAGCACGCCGGTCTATTTCCTGTCCGGAGACCAGGACCCGGTGGGCAGCATGGGCAAGGGGGTGCGGAAGGTGGAGCGGATGTTCCGCCGGGCGGGCTGCACTGACGTGACGGTGCGGCTGTACCCCGGGGGCCGGCACGAGATGTTCAACGAGATCAACCGCCAGGAGGTCATGGAGGACCTGCTCGGCTGGCTGGAGGAGAAGCTGCCCGAGCCCAAAGCGGAAAACTGAACCGCCGGGGGCCTCTATGAGGCCCCCGGCGGTCTGTATACTCGGCAAGCGCGGAACAGGCAAGCGCGGGGCGGTCAAGGGCGGCGCACTTGTGCAACCTTCATCTCGGCCATTGAAAGCCCCGGCTGGGGGTGCTGCTCTCCACAAGAGGAAGCCGTCAATCTGTAAGGGCTCTCTCAAGATCTGATACTGTAATTAAAGCGTCTCTTTGCAGATATTGGATTGCTTTTAACGCATATCTGTGAGCATCTTCACTGGAACCGGCAACGGCATCTATCACAACCCGGATATGATAATCATGCTGGTGGGCATCTACCGCTGTGCAATGAATACAAACATCAGTCAGCCCTCCAATTAGATATAGTGTATCGACATGAAGTCCTTTCAGAAGAATTTCTATCTTCTATATCTATTAGGTCTAACAGATGTGTTGGTAATTCTTTTTCGCCTATTAATTCAAGATATTCACTAACGGCACGGCGATCAATCGCAATTTTAAGTTTACCTCTATAACACTTTTAGACAAGCCTATAAGTAATTTCATCATCTACTGGCTCCAGTTCTTTCTCCAATATACAGTGTAAATCCCAAAGTAATTGCTGTTCTTCCTTATCCTGTGTTGTAATCAAATTAGTTTCGTCCCAGCGCAGGATAATTCTGTATAAAGCAAGCGCCTCTCTTTCTGTGAGTTTAATATCCAAAAAACCCCTCCTTTATATAACCTGTGATACAATCCCTCTGCTTATTTTGCGTACAGTATAGCACAACAAACCATATAAATCTATTAGGGTTTTCTTAATTTTTATTTCTCATTGCCCGTCCTGCTCAAGGGACCGGGGCCGCTTGCGGCCTTTCTCCGCCTGTTCCCTCTGCCTGTCGGCCTCCACAGCGGCATCCGCCTGTTCCGGGCCAAAGACCCGCTTGACCCGTCGATAGTCGGCGGAGCATAAAAAACCACAGGACCCGATGGCATGGGCCCTGCGGATGTTTAATTTCCAATTATTCCCACTCGGCAAATTCAGATATATGGGAGCGTATTTAGGGTGATTTTGCAGGCAAAACATTCGCAAATATGT
>CALWYA010000044.1 GCA_944385645.1 uncultured Oscillospiraceae bacterium | reverse complement strand
GTGAAGGCCCGCCACAGGAGAATGCCCTGGGGCAGGGACTCGATGTCGGTGAGGATGGTGGCCCCGGTGGTGGTGAAGCCGGAGCTGGACTCGAAGATGCAGTCCCAGATGGTGTTGAAGCCGCCTCCGCCGTCAAAGAAGAAGGGCAGACCGCCGGCCACCCCGATGAACAGCCAGATCAGGCCCACCGCGGCGAAGCCCTCCCGGAAGGAAAAATGCTTGTCAGCGGGCAGGAAGGACAGGGGCAGGCTGACGCACAGGATGATCCCCATGGTGTACAGGAAGGGGGTGGGATCCTCCCGGTAGAGCAGGGCGCAGCCCAGGGGGAGGACCATGGAGCAGGCGACCACCAGGGCCACGCGCCCCAGAATTTTCAGGACAAGTTTCCAGTTCATTTGGTTTCAGGCTCCTGACTGAGGAAGGTTCGGGCGGCTCAGGTGCGCCGCCAGGCGTTGGGAGAGAGCAGGATCAGAATGGGGAAGATCTCCAGACGGCCGATGACCATGCAGGCGGACATGACCAGCTTGGACAGGGGAGACAGGGCGGAGAAATTCCCCGTGGGTCCCACCAGCTCCAGGCCAGGTCCCACGTTGCTCAGGCTGGACAGGGCGGAGGAGAAGGAGATGGAGAAGGAGTGGCCGTCCAGGGAGATGATCAGCCCGGCGGCGCACAGGATCAGCATGTAGCAGCCCAGGAAGGCCAGCACGGTGCGCACCGCCCGGTCCTCCACCACCCGGCCGTCCAGCTTGATGACCTCCACCGCGCGGGGGTGGGCCAGCCGGTGCAGCTCCCGGCGCAGGGTCCGCAGGAGGATGAGCACCCGGGCGCACTTGATGCCGCCGCCGGTGGAGTTGGAGCAGGAGCCGCAGAACATGAGCAGCACCAGGATCATCTGGGAGAACTGGGGCCACAGGGCGTAGTCCTCGGTGAAGAAGCCGCTGGTGGAGATCACCGAGGTCACGTGGAAAAAGGCGTACCGCAGGGACTCCAGAATCCCCTGGTGATGGCCGGGGTCCAGGTCCCAGGCGATGAACACCGTGGACAGGGTCACCACCGCCAGGAAGAAGCGCAGCTCCTCGCTCTTCCAGATCTCCTTGAACCGGCGGCACAGGGCCAGATAGAACAGGCCGAAGTTCAGGGAGAACAGCAGGGTGAATACCGACACGATCAGGTCCACGGCGGGGTTGCCGTAGAAGGCGAAGCTGGCGTTCTTGCTGGAGAAGCCCCCGGTGCCGGCGATGGAGAAGGCGTGGACCACCGCGTCGTACAGGGGCAGGCCGGCGGCCCACAGCAGAAGAATGACTACCAGGGTCATGACACAGTAGATGGCATACAGGATCTTGGAGGTCCTGGGCTGCCGGGGGACCAGTTTGAGCACAAAGGGGCCGGGGGTTTCCGCCCGGGCCAGGTACTGGGACTGCTCCCCCAGGGAGGGGAGGACCGCCGTGGCCAGGATCAGCACCCCCATGCCGCCCAGCCAGTGGGAGAAGCACCGCCAGAACTGGACGCCCTGGGGCAGAATCTCCACATCGGGCAGAACGGTCCCTCCGGTGGTGGTGAAGCCGGAGAAGGACTCGAACAGGCAGTCCACGAAGGAGGGGACGGCGCCCGACAGATAGAAGGGGAGGGAGCCCAGGATCCCGGTGAGGACCCAGATCATGCCCACACAGCAGAAGCCCTCCCGGGCGAAGAAGGTGGGCGGGGCGGAGAGGGAGGCCAGAAACGCCCCCAGGAAGGCCACCAGCACGAAGGTGGACACGAAGGGCATGGGGTCCTCCCCGTACCACAGGGCCACCCCCAGCGGGGGGAGCAGGGTGAGGCTCTCGAAGAGCAGGACCCGCCCCACGATCTTCAGGACCAAGAGCAGGTTCATTGGGGTCCGCTCCCCGGGGCGGAGAAGGAGAACTCATCGTCGTAGATGTCGTTCAGGTCCAGGATGCCGCCGCCCCGGGCGATGATGACCACCCGGTCGTTCTCCATGAGGCAGGTGGAGCCCTCGGGAATGATGATCTCCTGCCCCCGGACGATGGCGGCCAGCAGGATGCCCTTCTTCAGGTGCAGGTCCTTCAGAGGGACCCCCAGGAACCGGGTGCTGGGGCCCACGGTGAAGTCCATGGCCTCGGCGTGGCCGTCGGCGATGCGGTGCAGGGAGTTCATGACACTCCCCTTGGAGTTTTGGAGCCCCCGCACCATGTGGAGGATGTGAGAGGCGGTGATGAACTTGGGGGAGACGATGCTGTCCAGGCCCAGGGAGCGCACAATGCCGGCGTAGTTCTGCCGGGTGCACTTGGTGATGACCTTGGCTATACCCCGCTGCATGGCGTACAGGGAGATGATCAGATTGTCCTCGTCCCGGTCGGTGAGGGCCACGAAGGCGTCATAGCTGGTCAGATTCTCCGACTCCAGCAGCTCTGAGTCGGTGCCGTCGGCACACAGGACGATGGCCCGGGGAAATTTCTCGCTGATCATGCGGCAGCGGGCCTCGTCCCGCTCCACGATCTTCAGCTGCATCCCCAGCTTGTCCAGAATGTGGGCCAGATACAGGGAGACCTTGCCGCCCCCCACCAGAAAGACCTTTTTGGCCTTGGAGACGTAGCGGCCCAGCAGGATGAAGAAGCGGTCCAGGGCGGCGGGCTGACCGGCCACATACAGCTGATCTCCCGCCCGGGGGATGAAGTTGCCGTTGGGGATATAGACCTCACCGTCCCGGTCGGCGGCGCAGAACAGCAGGGGCAGGCTCTTGACCCGGGGGTCCAGCTCCCGCAGGGGCTTGTCGGTGAGGAAGTCGTCCTCCTGGAGCCGGAAGCCGATGAGCTCCACCCGCCCCCGGCAGAAGGTCTCGATGTTGGCGGCGGCGGGGAAGCGCAGCAGCCGGGAGATCTCGATGGCGGTGGAGTTCTCCGGGTTGATGACCATGTCGATGTTCAGATTCCGGCGCAGGTCGGCCAGACTGCTGATATACTCGGGATTGCGGATGCGGGCGATGGTGTACCGGGTGCCCAGATTTTTGGACAGCAGACAGCAGACCATATTCACCTCGTCGGAGCTGGTGGCGGCCACCATCAGGTCGGCCTCGTCGGCTCCGGCCTGGCGCAGGTCCACCGCCGACGAGCCGCTGCCCGAGACGGTCATGATGTCCATGGCGTCGCTGGCCCGCTGGAGGGTCTCCTCGTCCGGGTCCATGACGGTGATGTTGTGCTTCTCCCGGACCAGCTGTTCGGCCAGAGAGAAGCCCACCTTGCCGCAGCCCACAATGATGATGTTCATGTTACAGGCGTTCCTTTCTGTTTGTCCCAATTCTGTTCTGTGTTCCCGCCCCGCTGGGCGGGAACACACAAGAAAATCGAGACCTCTGTTCTGTCCTGGAAGAGGTCAGATGGTCCACTCCCCGTGGACGATGCCCACCAGATACCAGCTGTGCTCCCCCGCCTGGAAGACCAGCTTCAGGGAGGACCAGTCCAGCCCGTCGTTCACCGGATCAGCGCTGGGATAGCAGAAGTCCACGAAGCGGCAGCCCTTATAGGCCTCGGCCAGATTCTCCAGGGCGTTGCCCCCGGTGATGATCTGGTCGATCCCCAGCTCCGGGGCCCGGGTGTAGTCGGCGTCCCACACGTACCGATCCAGGTACTGGGCCATGGTCATCTGGATGGGCAGCCCCCGGCCGTCCTCCAGCCCCCACACATAGGTGGTCTGATCCTGTTCCAGCGCCCGGATCTGGTCGGCGGTGAAGGTCAGATCGGTGTCGAAGTCCACGGTGGAGTAGGGGGTGAAGGTCACCCCCCGGTCGGGGTGGACGTAGGAGGCCAGGGCGGTGAAATCCCGCCGGGAGATGGCCTCACAGGCCAGGCCGGCGGCGTGGAGCAGGGCGAAATTGTCCTCCGGGTCCAGAGCGGGCGTCTCCTGATCGGAGCCGGACTGGGAGCCGGCGGGCTCCAGGGGGAGCGCGGGGGTGGACATGCCGCCCTCGGGGCCGGGCCGGGTCAGGTCAACAGGAAGCAAAACGCCCAGCAGCAGGCCAAAGGCCGTGCACAGGGCGCAGGCAAATACAAAGGGCCACTTCATTCATACACCTCCCGGATCATGAAGCGGGGAAAACACTCCACATTATACAATAAGCCGATCAAAGATGCAAGATGCCGGGCATAAAGATCGTGGGAAGGAAATCAGGGGAAGTCGGACGCCCGGGCTTCTCCGCGTCCCTCTCTTGACAATCCCGGCCCCATCATGGATAATAAAAGCCACGAGTTCTGTGAGCAGGAAGGAGACCTTTTCCGTGGTAAAGATCAATGAAAACTATCTGAAGCTGCCCGGCAGCTATTTATTCTCCGAGGTGGCCCGGCGCATTGCCGCCTACACCGCCGCCCACCCCGGCGTCACCATCACCAAGCTGTCCATCGGCGACGTGACCCGCCCCCTGGTCCCCGCCGTCATCCAGGCCATGCACAAGTCGGTGGACGAGATGGGCACCGCCGAGGGCTTCCACGGCTACGGCCCGGAGCAGGGCTACCCCTTCCTCCGGGAGGCCATCGCCCGGCATGACTACGCCGCCCGGGGGATGGACGTGAAGCCCGAGGAGATCTTCGTCTCCGACGGGGCCAAGAGCGACTGCGGCAACATCGGGGACATCTTCGGGACGGACAACACCGTGGCGGTGTGCGACCCGGTGTACCCCGTCTATGTGGACACCAACGCCATGGCCGGCCGGGCGGGGGACTATGTGGAGGCCCTGGGCCGCTGGAACAGGCTGATCTATATGCCCTGCGTGGAGGCCAACGGCTTCTCCCCCGAGCCGCCAAAGGAGACGGCCGACCTGATCTATCTGTGCTTCCCCAACAACCCCACCGGGGCCACCGCCACCCGGGAGCAGCTGAAGGCGTGGGTGGACTACGCCAACGCCAACGGCAGCATCATCCTGTACGACTCGGCCTATGAGGCCTTCATCACCCGGGAGGACGTCCCCCACTCCATCTTCGAGATCGAGGGGGCCCGCACCTGCGCCATCGAGTTCCGCTCCTTCTCCAAGACCGCCGGCTTCACCGGCAACCGCTGCGCCTACACCGTGGTGCCCATGGAGCTGGAGCGGGGCGGGGCCAGGCTGAACAGCCTGTGGAACCGCCGCCAGACCACCAAGTTCAACGGGGTGCCCTACGTCGTCCAGCGGGGCGCCGAGGCCGTCTACACCCCCGAGGGCCGCGCCCAGATCCTGGAGAACATCGCCTACTACCAGCGCAACGCCCAGGTCATCCGGGAGGGGCTGACGTCCGCCGGTCTGGCGTGCTTCGGCGGGGTGGACGCCCCCTATATCTGGCTGAAGACCCCGGACGGCATGGGCTCCTGGGACTTCTTCGACCTGGTGCTGGACCGGGCCAACGTGGCCACCACCCCCGGCGCCGGCTTCGGCCCCAGCGGGGAGGGCTACATCCGCCTGACCGCCTTCGGCGGCGCCGAGGACACCGTCCAGGCGGTGGACCGCATCCGGGAGATGCTCCGCCGGGGATAAGGCCCGGAGGAGGGGAGAGAGGACCGTATGTTCGTCAAGAATCCGGAATATTTCATGACCATCGTCAAGGAGCGCAGCATCTCCCGGGCGGCGGAGCGGCTGTACCTGTCCCAGCCCTACCTCAGCCAGTATCTGGCCAAGCTGGAGAACAGCCTGGGGGTGACCCTGCTGGACCGCTCCCACACCCCCCTGAAGCTCACCGAGGCGGGGGAGCTGTTTCACGCCTACCTGGAGCGGCAGGGCTATCTGGACCGGCAGCTGGTCAGCGACCTGCGGGACCTGCGGGACAGGAAGCGGCCGGTGCTCCACCTGGGGGTGTCCCCCTGGCGAGGGTCGGTGCTCCTGCCCGAGGTGCTGCCCCTGTTCACCCGGCAGTACCCCGACGTGCAGGTGGTCCTCCACGAGGCCCCGGTGCCCCAGCTGGAGGAGCTGGCGGCGGGCAACATCACCGACCTGTGTATCATGCAGATCCCGGACAATCTGGAGGAGCTGGCCTACGAGACGGTGATGCGGGAGCACGTCTTTCTGGTGGGACACCGGGACCACCCCCTTCTGCGGGAGGTGGGAGAGAGCAGCTATGAGTCCCCCAGGCCCTTCCCCGACCTGCGCCTGCTGGAGCGGGAGCGGCTGATCCTGCTGCCCCCGGACTGGCGGCTGAGCAAGCTGCTCCACAACGTGTTCTCGGTGCACAACGTGGAGCCCCAGAACATCCTGGTGACCACCAACACAACCACCGCCGTCAATCTGGCGGCCGAGCGGATGGGCATAGCCTTCCTCCAGGAGAGCGGCCTGTCCCGCACCCCCTATCTGGACCGGCTGTCCTGCTTCACCGTGGGCGACCCGCCCCTGACCTGTTCCCTGGCGGTGGTGTACAAGAAGAACGGCTTCCTGTCCCCCGCCGCCCGCACCTTCATTGATCTGGTGCGGGAGCACTACCGGCCCTTTGACCGCCGGACCGACGGATAACGCAAGCGCCGCCGCGCCCTGTGCGCAGCGGCGCTTTTCCCGCGCAAAATTGGGGAGAAAAGGGGTTGCGCTCCGCCGGGAAATAGGTTACAATATGGTTACAAAAATTACAAAGCGGTAAATTTTGGATCTCGGCTTCCGCCGCGTCCCGGCGGGAAAATCGGGCGCGCGCCATTTCCCGGGACATGGGGACCGGGCCGAAAAGAAATGAGAAATTCCATTTACATAACACGGTGTTTGTGGTACACTAAACTCTAAGCGGCCCTCCCCCGGGAGCGGGGCGGAGCCGGACGGAAATTGATCGTTTGGAGCGGGATGCACATGGTACGGCTCATTGACGTATACAAGGAATATGACAACGGCACAAAGGCCCTGAAGGGGGTGGACCTGCGCATCGACGACGGGGAGTTCGTCTTTCTGGTGGGCCCCTCCGGGTCGGGAAAATCCACCATCATCAAGCTGATCACCGCCGAGATCGCCCTCACCGAGGGCCGGCTGATGGTCAACGGCTATAACCTCAACAACATCTCCCCCCGGCAGGTGCCCTATATGCGCCGGACCCTGGGGATCATCTTTCAGGACTTCCGCCTCATCGAGAAGAAGACGGTCTATGAGAACCTGTCCTTCGCCATGCGGGCGGTGGGGGCCTCCAGCCGGGAGGTCAAGCGGCGCATCCCCTACGTGCTCAAGCTGGTGGGGCTGGACCAGAAGGAGGACCGGTACCCCGCCCAGCTGTCCGGCGGCGAGCAGCAGCGGGTGGCCATCGCCCGGGCCCTGGTGAACAACCCCAGCATGATCATCGCCGACGAGCCCACCGGCAACCTGGACCCCCAGCGGTCCCTGGAGATCATGATTCTCCTGGAGAAGATCAATGAGCTGGGCACCACCGTCCTGGTGGTCACCCACGAGAAGAATCTGGTCAACCGCTTTGACAAGCGGGTGGTGGCCATCGAAAACGGTCGGATCATCAGCGACGGAACAGGCGGGTATTACAATGGCGAGAAAATTTGACGCGGGATATTATTTCAGCGAGGGCTTCCACTCCATCTTCACCCACGGCTTCATGTCCTTTGCCGCGGTGTGCATGATCGTGGCCTGTCTGCTGATCATGGGCTCCTTCACCCTGCTGGCGGTGAACCTGGACAACATGCTGGGGGACATGGAGCAGGAGAACGAGCTGGCGGTGTACATCGACGACAGCTATACCGAGGAGAGCGCCCGGGCGCTGGAGCCCGCCCTGCTCCAGGTGCCCAACGTCACCGAGGCGACCTTCATGACCCGGACGGAGGCCCTGGAGAAGTTCCGACAGGACCGGGGCAACGTGGACATCCTGGAGGACCTGCCCGACGACGTGTTCCGGGACCGGTACTACGTCCATATCGCCGACATCGAGCAGATGGCCCAGACCAAGGCCAATCTGGAGCAGGTGGAGGGCGTGGGCGACGTGGTGGCGGCGGTGGAGATCGCCGAGGGCTTCGTGCTGGTGCGCAACGTGGCCACCGGCGTGGCCCTGGTGCTCATCGGCATCCTGCTGGTGGTCTCCCTGTTTATCATCGCCAACACCATCAAGCTGGCCACCTTCTACCGCCGGGACGAGATCGCCATCATGAAGATGTGCGGTGCCACCGACGGCTTCATCCGCTGGCCCTTCGTGGTGGAGGGCCTGGTGCTGGGGCTGACCGGCTCCCTGGTGGCCTTCTTCCTCCAGTGGGGGCTGTATCAGATGGTGGGCAGCGTCATCATCCAGGGCAACGGCCTGTCCCTGGTGACCATGATCCCCTACACCGCCATGGTGAGCACCATCCTCCCCGTGTTCTGCGCCGTGGGCGCGGTCATCGGCGTGGGGGGCTCCCTGGTGGCCATCCGGAAATTCCTGCAGGTATAAGGAGGGCGAGGACATGAATCGAAAGACCCAGCGGATTATTATGGGCATCATGGCCTGTGTGATGGTGGTGCTTCTGCTCCTGCCCATCCTGGCGGACATCGTGCTGTACAGCTGAGAGGGGGGCGCGCCATGAAAGCAAGAATGAAAGCCGCCCTCTCCCTGGCGCTGGCCCTGGCCCTGCTGCTCCCCCTGACGGGGCAGATGGCGGTGGTGCCCGCCTCCGCCGCCACCCAGGACCAGATCGACGCCCTGCGTCAGGACGCCAGCGATCTGGACGCTCAGAAGGCGGAGATTCAGGCCCAGCTGGAGGCGGTCCAGGCGGATAAGAGCCAGGCGCTGGAGCAGAAGCGGCTGCTGGAAGAGCAGATCGAGGTTATCCAGGCGGAGATCGACAACATGGACGCACAGATCCTAGCCTACGATGAGCTGATCAGCCAGAAAAACGCCGAGCTGGAGCAGACGGAGGCCCAGGAACAGGAGCAGTTCGACCTGTTCTGCCGCCGGGTGCGGGCCATGGAGGAGGAGGGGGAGCTGTCCTACTGGTCGGTGCTCTTCTCCTCCACCGACTTCTCCGACCTGCTGGACAACTACATGATGATCGAGGAGATCATCAACTATGACAACAGCGTCATCGAGACCCTCCAGGCCCTCCAGGACACGGTGGAGCAGGAGCGGGCCGAGGTGGAGGAGGCCAAGGCTGCCCAGGAGGCGGCCCGCCAGGAGCGCCAGGCCGCCCAGGACGAGCTGGAGGCCCAGGAGGCCCAGGTGGACCAGGTCATTGCCGAGATCAGCAGTCAGGAGGACCTGCTGGAGGAGATGGAGGCCGAGCTTCAGCGGGCCGCCGACGCCGTGGACGAGCAGATCCGGGAGCTGGAGCGGCAGATGGCCCCCCAGATCAGCAACGTCCAGAGCGAGTCGGGCTTCCTGTGGCCCCTGGATGCCAGCATCAACACCCTGTCCTCCCTGTACGGCAGCCGGCAAGACCCCATTACCGGCCGCCCCGGCAACCACACCGGCATTGATATTCCTGCCGCCCGGGGGACCCCCATCTATGCCTCCAAGAGCGGCGTGGTCACCACCTCGGTGTACGGCTCGGGCAGCGCCTGGTCCTACGGCAACTATGTGGTGGTTTCCCACAGCGACGGCACCTCCACCCTCTATGCCCACATGAGCAGCCGGGCGGTGAGCGAGGGCCAGACGGTAAGTCAGGGAGAGGTAGTGGGCTATGTGGGGACCACCGGCCGCTCCACCGGCAATCACCTGCATTTTGAAATCCGGGTGAACGGAAGCCGGACCGATCCTCTCTACTACTTCACCGACCTGACTCTGTACTACCGCAGCGGCGGCCAGAAGGTCCAGCTGAATCTGTAAGCCGGCCCCTGAGACGCACCAAAAAGATCCCCGCCTCCCATCATGGGAGGCGGGGATCTTTTTGTTCTTGTCCGTTCAGGTGCCCAGATAGGCCTTCTTCACGTCCTCGTTGGCCAGCAGCTCCCGGCCGGTCCCGGTGAGGGTGATGCGGCCGGTCTCCAGCACATAGCCCACGTCGGCGCATTTCAGCGCCATATTGGCGTTCTGCTCCACCAGAAGGATGGTGACCCCCTGCTTGTTGATCTCCCGGATGATGTCGAAGATGCCCTTCACCACGATGGGGGCCAGGCCCAGGGAGG
>CALWYA010000043.1 GCA_944385645.1 uncultured Oscillospiraceae bacterium | reverse complement strand
GCGGAGTTGTTGGACACCACCGGGCACTCGGCCTTGGCGTAGGCCTCCTCCAGGGCGC
The DNA here is from genome assembly GCA_944385645.1 of uncultured Oscillospiraceae bacterium. Lineage (GTDB taxonomy): Bacteria > Bacillota > Clostridia > Oscillospirales > Oscillospiraceae > Lawsonibacter. The sequence continues at coordinate 10,102 of CALWYA010000043.1, read as the reverse complement.
GGATCTCATCCTTCTTCATGTCCACGGCGCAGAAGACGAAGTCCACCATGCCGGCGATCTTCTCCAGGTCGGCCTGGGCGTCCAGCACTACCATGCCGCGGGCCTCCTCGGGGATGGGGGTGCGCATGGCCCAGCGGTTTTTCACCGCCTCCTCATAGGGCTTGCCCGCCGAGCGGGGGCTGGCGGCCAGAGCGGCCAGATGGAACCAGGGGTGGTTCTCCAGCAGGGTGACGAAGCGCTGGCCCACCATGCCGGTGGCTCCAATGACGCCCACTTGATACTGTTTCATCGTTGATGACCTCCATGTTTTTCCAAGGTAGCCTATGGCCCCGGACGCCCCGGTATGAGCGGCCGGAGAAAAAAATAAATCAGCGGCTTTTCAAGCGGCTGATTTTGTACTATAATGTCGGAGGAAGCGCGCTGTGCGCCGCGCCGGCAGAATATTCACAAAAGCAGACAGCGCTCCATCAGCCCGAACTGATGACAGTCGGCTGGCTGTTCGCCAGACGACCAGGACCCCGGCCCGCCGGCGGGAGGGGACCTTCGGCGGCTCTCCCTTTGGGCATGGCTGTGACGGGAACCGGCTCCCTGACCGTGCCTACTCTTGCAAGCCGCGACCTCTATCCGGCAGTTATCCTATCATGTTTGCCGCCGGGTGTCAAGAGAATGATCCATTGAAATCCACAGGAAATGGAGCCTGATTATGTTCAAAGCGTTCGCAAAAATCACGGCCGCCGCCCTGACGTTGTGCCTGGCCCTCCCCCTGGTTCCGGCGGCCGCCGCCGACAGGGGAGAGGAGGTCACCGTCCGGGTGGGTCTGGCCTCCGCCTATTACCACAACTCCCTGGGGGAGCTGGAGGCCGCCCATCTGGAGAACGAGGACGGCTGCGGCGAGGGCTATCGCTTCGGTTATTACGACGAGGACCTGAACTTCGTGGAGCTGGCCCGCACCGACCACGGCACCACCCAGGTGGCGGTCCTCAAGACCACCAACCTGACCTACGGCTACTCCTCCGCCCTGGGCAAGTACACCTATGGGGAGGATTTGTCCGGCGACGTCACGGTGGGCTGCTACCACGTGCTGGTGGAGGAGGGCCTGAACCGGGAGGAGGCCGAGGCGCTGGCCGCCCTGTTTGACGACGGCTTCGTGGCCTGGATCGACGGGGCGTATCAGGTACGCGCCGGGGCCTATCCCACCAAGGAGGAAGCCGAGGCCGCGTATGAGGACATTTCTTACGCCCTGGATGTGGTGGGCACCAGCTCCTACGGCATGAGCGTGGTGGAGACAGGGACCGACCGGATTCTGTTCCAATACGACATGGGCCAGGGCGGCAAGCTGGCCATCCAGCCCGGACAGGAGGACGGAGAGGAGACCCGGACCTGGTTCTCCGGCTATCACTACCGGGGGGGCTTCCAGTACCACCGGCGCACCGGCGGCGATCTCACCGTGGTCAATGTGGTGGGGCTGGAGGACTATGTGAACGGGGTCATCTGCTATGAGATGGGGCGGAACTGGCCTCTGGAGGCCCTGAAGGCCCAGGCCATGTGCGCCCGCACCTATGTGCTGCGCAACCTGAACACCCACGACAGCTACGGCTTTGACATCTGCAACTCCAACTACTGCCAGGTCTATTATGGGATGGGCACCGGGGAGAGCTACGGCCCCAGCGAGACCTCCCTGCGGGCGGTGGACGAGACCGCCGGTCTGGTCATCCGCTATGACGGCCGGCTGGCCGAGACTCCATACTCCTCCAGCTTCGGCGGAGCCAGCGAGGACGCGGCCAATGTGTGGGGGACTGACACGGACGAGGAGCACCCCTATCTGTGCGGGGTGGAGGATCCCTATGAGTCCTACGCCGACGACATCAATTCCCGGGCCCACTGGACGGTGCGCTACTCCGCCCGGGAGCTGGACAGCCTGCTCCACAGCGAGGGCTATGGCACCAGCACCTCGGTGGACTACCTGGAGCTGGAGTACTCCGACCTGGGCAACGTGATCCGGGTGACCATCCACTGGGAGAACGGACAGACCAACTCCCTGCGCCCCAGCGGCAGCGGCGCCATCCGCTCGGTGCTGGGCCTGAACTCCATCCGCTTCACCGTCAACGGCGAGACCCCCGACGGCGGCGCCCGGGCCCGGTCCGGGGACGGGAGCTACCTGATCAACGGGGAGGACCCCCTGGAGGACTGGGAGGACGTCTATGTGATCTCCGGCTCCGGGGAGGTGGACGCCCTGGACGAGGAGCCCTGTGTGATCACCGGCACCGGTCAGGTGTCCTCCCTGGAGGAGGGACAGCAGACCGCGCCCGGCGCCTCCGGCGGCGGGATCGTCACCGTCTCCGGGGGCGAGTATATCTTCGAGGGGGGCGGCTGGGGCCACCAGGTCGGCCTGAGCCAGTTCGGCGCCTACGCCATGGCCAGCCGGGGCTTTGATTTCGAGGAGATCATCACCTTCTATTATCCCGGTGTGGACATCGAACCCTACTGAGCAAACTCGGCCCGCCCCGGCGCTCCGCCTGCCCGCCCGTTCAGGGCGGGCAGGCGGAGCGCCGGAGCCGGAATACTTCCATAAAAAAGGATGCGTACCATTGAAGACCTCAGATTTTGACTACGATCTCCCGGAGGAGCTGATCGCCCAGACCCCGCTGGAGCGGCGGGACGCCTCCCGGCTGATGACCCTGGACAAGGGGACCGGCCAGATCGGCCACCACCACTTCTATGACCTGCCCGACTTCCTCCGGCCGGGGGACTGTCTGGTGATGAACGACTCCCGGGTGCTCCCCGCCCGGCTCATCGGCCACCGGCCCACCGGCGGGGCCTGCGAGGTGCTCCTGCTCACCGACAAGGGGGAGGGGAGATGGGAGTGCCTGGTCCGACCCGGGCGCAAGCTGCGCCCCGGGGCCCAGGTGACCTTCGGGGACGGCCAGCTCACCGCCCACATTCTGGAGGAGCTGGACGACGGCAAGCGGCTGGTCCAGTTCCACTACCAGGGGATCTTCCTGGAGATCCTGGAACAGCTGGGCCGGATGCCCCTGCCCCCCTATATCAAGGCGGAGCTCCAGGACAACGAGCGGTATCAGACCGTCTACTCCCGGGTGATGGGCTCGGCCGCCGCCCCCACCGCCGGGCTGCATTTCACCCCGGAGCTGCTGGCCCGCATCCGGGACATGGGGGTGCGGGAGTGCTGGGTTACCCTCCACGTGGGGCTGGGCACCTTCCGCCCGGTGAAGGCGGAGGACATCGCCGACCACGAGATGCACTCGGAATACTGTGAGATCAGCCAGGAGACGGCGGACGTCATCAATGACACCCGGCGGCGGGGCGGCCGGGTGATCTGCGTGGGCACCACCTCCTGCCGCACCATCGAGTCCTTCGCCGCCCAGGACGGCACCATGTCCGCCCGGTCCGGCTGGACCAATATCTTCATCTACCCGGGCTATCAGTTCAAGGTGATGGACGCCCTGGTGACCAATTTCCACCTGCCCCAGTCCACCCTCATCATGCTGGTGTCCGCCCTGGCGGGCCGGGAGCACGTCCTGGCCGCCTATGAGGAGGCGGTGCGGGAGCGCTACCGCTTCTTCTCCTTCGGGGACGCCATGTTCATCTCGTGATCCGTCGAGTTCCCGCCCCATTAGAATCGGGAATTGGAAAAAAGAAAATTAAAAATAAGGAGTTTTTCCGTGTTTGAAGTCTTGAAAACAGAGAGCCGGGCCCGGCGGGGGGTGTTCACCTGTCCCCACGGAACCGTCCAGACCCCGGTGTTCATGAACGTGGGCACCCAGGGGGCCATCAAGGGGGCGGTGTCCGCCCTGGACCTGAAGGAGATCGGCTGTCAGGTGGAGCTGTCCAACACCTACCACCTGCACCTGCGGCCCGGGGACCAGGTGGTGAAGGCCATGGGCGGCCTGCACCGGTTTATGGGCTGGGAGGGCCCCATGCTCACCGACAGCGGGGGGTTCCAGGTGTTCTCCCTGTCCGGCCTGCGGAAGATCACCGAGGCGGGGGTCACCTTCGCCTCCCACATCGACGGCCGGCGCATCTTCATGGGCCCGGAGGAGTCCATGCAGATCCAGTCCAACCTGGGCAGCGACATCGCCATGGCCTTTGACGAGTGCGTGGCCAACCCCTCCCCCTACGAGTATGTGGAGCAGTCCTGCCGGCGCACCGCCCGATGGCTGGAGCGGTGCGTGGCCGAGCACCGGCGGCTGAACGCGCTGCCCGACTGCGTCAACCCGGGGCAGCAGCTCTTCGGCATCAACCAGGGGGGGACCTACGCCGACCTGCGGGTGGCCCACATGGAGGAGATCGCCCGGCTGGACTGCGACGGATACGCCATCGGCGGTCTGGCGGTGGGGGAGCCCACCCAGGTGATGTACGACATCATCGACGCGGTGGAGCCCCACATGCCGGCGGACAAGCCCCGGTATCTCATGGGGGTGGGCACCCCCTCCAACATCATCGAGGGGGTGGCCCGGGGGGTGGATTTCTTCGACTGCGTCATGCCCGCCCGAAACGCCCGCCACGGCAAGCTGTACACCTGGCGGGGGACCATCAACATCAAGAACGAGAAGTACAAGCTGGACGGCGGCCCCATCGACCCGGAGTGCCAGTGTCCTGTGTGCCGCGCCTTCTCCCGGGCCTATCTGCGCCACCTGGCCACGGCGGGGGAGATGCTCTATATGCGCCTGGCGGTGCTCCACAACCTGTATTTCTACAACAGCCTCATGGCCCGCATCCGCGCAGCCCTGGACGAGGGGACCTTCGGGGACTTCCGCCGGACCTATTCCGGCCTGCTGGACCGGCCCTGCGGAGAGGCCTGAGGAAGAAATCCGGCAAAGTTGGCAAAAACACTTGCAAAGCGGAGTTAAATCCGCTATAATGCTTTCTAACGCGTCAGATCGACGACAGCAACTTTTGGAGGGACAAAACAAAAATGGTAGATTTCAGCTGGATCATTTTGATCGTCGCCATGTTCGCCATGCTCTACTTTTTCTCCATCCGTCCGGAGAACAAGCGGAAGAAGGAGGCCGAAAACCTGCGCAACTCCCTGAAGGTGGGGGATACCGTCACCACCATCGGCGGCATCACCGGGACCATCTGCGGCGTCAAGGAGAACACCGTGGTCTTCGAGACCGGGGCCGACCGGGTGCGCATTGAGGTGACCAAGTGGGCCATCTCCACCAAGGATCAGCCCGTCGGCGAGCAGGCTTCCAAGTCCGCCAAGGACAGCAAGCCGGCCAAGGAGGCCAAAGAGCAGCCCAAGGAGCTCAAAGAGGCCGAGGCGGCCAAGGACGCCAAGGAGCAGGAAAAATAAGCATGTCTTACACCCTCCCCGCATAGGTTTTACCAAAACCGTGGGGAGGGTGTTGTCATGAAAAAGAGGGAGAAAGGCCGGGAGGACGGGGGCGGCCTGTGGTTCAACGCCGTGTGCGAGGTCCTGAAGGGGGGCGTGCTGGCCGGAGTGGTGACCATTCTGGCACTGCTGCTCTGCTCCGTCCTGGTGTCCATGGGGGTGATTCCGGTGGAGGCCATGGAGGGGACCGTCCTGGCGGTGTGCGTCCTGGGCACGCTGGTAGGCGGGATCTACGCGGTGCGCCGCTCCGGAGCCGCGCTGGCCGCCGGCCTGGGGGTGGGGGCGGTGCTCTTTCTGCTGCTGCTTACGGCGGGACTGCTGGCCTACGAGGGGGCCTCGGTGGCCAACGGGGGCGTCTCTATTCTGTGCGCCTGCCTGTGCGGCGGGGCCATCCCCGGCATCCTGGGAAGAAAACCCAAGAAAAAACGCAGAAGATGATTGAAATATCCTCTGGCCTGTGCTATAATAAATTGAAAATCACCACCGAGGAGGAGATTCCCATGAAGCATATCCAGACGCTCAATGGCGCCACTCTGAAGGCCAGCGCCGCCAAGGGCGGCTGCGGCGAGTGCCAGACCTCTTGTCAGTCCGCCTGCAAGACCTCCTGCACCGTCGCCAATCAGAAGTGCGAGAACCAGTAAGCAGCGTGCATGAGAGGGCAGGCGCACAGGCGCCTGCCCTCTTTCTGCGTCAGCCCGGCTCGGCCCGGGCGCGATTGATTTTTGGAAGAAAAGAGGGAAACCGCTATGGTACATACCTTTACCGCCCTGGGCCAGTATCTGGCCGCCGACGTGAACAGCGGCGCCGTCCATGTGCTGGACCGGCTCACCTATGATCTGCTCTCCCGGGCGGCGGGGGAGGAGAAGCTGGGGGAGACCTGCCCGCCGGATGTGAAGGCCGCCCTGCCCCAGTACAGCCCGGAGCAGTTGGACGAGGCCTGGGGGGAGCTGCGGCAGCTCCAGGAGGCCGGCCTGCTGTTCACCGACGACGACTACCTGGACCCGGAGGCCGCCATGGCCCTCCCCAAGGCCGCCGTGGTCAAGGCCCTGTGCCTCCACGTGTCCCACGACTGCAACCTGCGCTGCCGCTACTGCTTCGCCGGCACCGGCGACTTCGGCACCGGCCATCGGATGACCATGGACCCCGAGACCGCCAAAAAGGCCATCGACTGGGTGGTGGCCAAGTCAGGCAAGCGCCGGAACATCGAGGTGGACTTCTTCGGGGGTGAGCCCCTCATGGCCATGGACACGGTGAAGGAGACGGTGGCCTACGCCCGCTCCCTGGAGAAGGAGCACGACAAGGTGTTCCGGTTCACCATCACCACCAACGGCATCCTGCTGGACGACGACACCATCGACTACATCAACCGGGAGATGTCCAACGTGGTCCTCTCCCTGGACGGCCGGCAGGCGGTCAACGACCACATGCGCCCCACGGTGAACGGGAAGGGGAGCTATGAGATCATCGTGCCCAAATTCCAGAAGCTGGTGGCCGGCCGGGGGACCCGAGACTACTACGTCCGGGGCACCTTCACCCGGGAGAACCTGGACTTCACCCGGGATGTGCTCCACCTGGGGGACCTGGGCTTCCGCCATGTGTCGGTGGAGCCGGCCAGCGGTCCCGCCGACGACCCCTTCGCCATCCGGGAGGAGGACCTGCCCCAGGTGCGGGAGGAGTATGAGAAGCTGGCCCGGGCCCTGATGGACCGGAAAGACATCAATTTCTTCCACTTCAACGTGGACCTGTCCCAGGGGCCCTGCGTCATCAAGCGGCTGCGGGGCTGCGGCGCCGGCTGTGAGTACGTGGCCGTCACCCCCGACGGAGACATTTTCCCCTGCCACCAGTTCGTGGGGAAGGAGGAGTACCGCATGGGCAATGTGTTCGACAACTCCTTCGACATGGACATCTCCGGGAAATTCGCCGACCAGAATATCTACACCCGCCCCGCCTGCCGGGAGTGCTGGGCCCGGTTCTACTGCAGCGGGGGCTGCTCCGCCTCCAATCTGCTTGTCAACAGTGACATAAGCCTGTCCAACGAGGTGGCCTGCGAGATGGAGCGCAAGCGCCTGGAGTGCGCCATCGCCCTGAACGCCATCCGGGCCGGAATGGGGGAGCAGGGGAATACGGAAGGTAATAATACAAACTGTAATCGTTGCGAGGACTGCGCCTCCTGCTGATATTCCACAACATTTGGCACGCCTGTGCGGATTCGACACAAGATTTTGGACGAAGAGGACCCCGGCCGGGGTCCTCTTTTCTCCTGCGGTTCCGAAGTTTACATAAATAAATTGACATAACGTATTGAAGGAATTGACGAAAAGCGAAAAAATCGCAAAAAACTCTTGCGAAAAGTTTCCTGTGGAGCTATAGTAGGAATACCAAAGCGGCTGTGGAGCATTTTTCCGGATGCCCCATGTCTATTTTTTTCTCTCGTCTCATAGGCTGACACTGAGGTGAGGCCTGTGGGAAAGCGGATGGCAAACAAGTGGGACTGGCCCTGGGCCGCGGGGGGCGCTCTGCCGGCGCTGGGGCTCTCCTTCCTGCTGGGCGGACTGGCCGGCGCGCTGATGGCCGCCCTGGCCGGGGGCGAGGGGGCGCGGCAACTGAGCGCCTACCTGTCCGACTATCTGATACTGGCCGGACAGGAGGGGGCGGCGGCCCGCTTTTGGCCCATGCTGTGGGGCCGCCTGCGGGACCTGCTGATCGCGCTGATCCTGGGGATGACCGCCCTGGGGGCGGTGGGCCTTCCGGTGCTCTTCGCCGCGAGAGGCTTTCTCTTTGCCTTTTCGGTGGGCTGCTTCTGTCGGGTCTTCGGCGGAGCGGGGCTCTTTCCGGCCTTTGCTCTGTTCGGTCTGTCCGCCCTGCTGTGGACGCCCGCCCTGTTTCTGGCCGGCGTGCCGGGGATGACCCGGGCCAGGCGGCTGATGACAGGGGGAGGGCAGAGCGGCCCCGGCGTGTCCTGGGCCCTGTTGGCCCTGTGCGGCGGACTGGCGCTGGCCGCCGCGCTGACAGAGCGGTGGGTGGCGCCGGTGCTGCTCCGGGCGGCCGCCCGTGTGGTTTTGTAGGTGTCCCAATTCTTTTGTGTGTTCCCGCCCCCGCGGGGGGTGGAACCCCAAGGAAAAATTGGAGCTTGGGGACACAAATTGGAATTGGGAATCGTAAGTTTGTGTGGGAGATGACGGCGTGTCTGACTGGGTCCAGGCCTATGAGGCCTATCTGAAAATGGAAAAGCGCGCGTCGGCCAATACCGTCAGCTCCTATCTCCGGGACGTGCGGCAGTTTGCCGACGCCCTGGCCGACCAGGACATCGCCCTGACCGATGCCGTGTCCCGGGATGTGGAGGCCTATACCGACGCCCTCACCCGCCGGGGGAAGTCCCCCGCCACGGTGACCCGGTCTCTGGCCTCCATCAAGTCCTTCTACCAATATCTGCTCTCCCAGGGGGCGGTGGACCAGAACCCGGCCAAGGGGGTATCCCCGGTCAAGGTGGAGCGGAAGCTGCCCCAGGTGCTCACCGGGCGAGAGGTGGAGCTGTTCCTGGAGCAGCCCGAGTGCACCGACCTGAAGGGGTACCGGGACCGGGCCATGCTGGAGCTGCTCTACGCCACCGGCATCCGGGTCAGCGAGCTCATCGGCCTGGATGTGGACGACCTGAACCTGCCCGGCGGAGTGCTCAAGTGCTTCAGCAAGGGGCGGGAGCGGGTGATCCCCCTGTACCCCGCCGCCATCCGGGCCCTGGGGGAGTACGTGCACAATGTGCGGCCCCAGCTGGTGGACTCGGAGGACGAGACCGCCCTCTTCGTCAACATGAGCGGAGAGCGCATGAGCCGCCAGGGTTTTTGGAAGCTCATCAAGCACTACCAGGAGAAGGCGGGCATCAAAAAGGACATCACCCCCCACACCCTGCGCCACTCCTTCGCCGCCCACCTGCTGGAGAACGGGGCCGACCTGCGCTCCATCCAGGAGATGATGGGCCACGCGGACATCTCCTCCACCCAGGTGTACTCCCGGTTGCTGAACCAGAAGATCAAAGACGTGTACAAGCGGGCCCACCCCAGGGCCTGAGCGCCGATGACCGGAGCCCTCCGATCGTCGGCGCCTTTTTGTCCGCCGGGGGAAAATTTCCTGGTTTGGCTTGTGGTCGGCGGCCAGATGTGATAAAATAATAGGTCGATGTATAAAATGGAGTGGAAGGCCCACTTCTGTCACAATAGTCCGGTCCCCGCGCGCCCTTCCGCTCTCTGCGGGCGGCGGGTGGGAGAGGACCGGGCGCGGTAAAATGAGGTGTGTGCAAATGAAGATCGTGGTACTGGCCGGGGGACTGAGCCCCGAGCGGAACGTGTCCCTGTCCTCCGGCGCCCTGGTGACCCAGGCCCTGCGGGAGCTGGGCCACCGGGCGGCCCTGGTGGACCTGTTTTTCGGTCCGGACCAGGCGGGGGAGGCCCCCTACGACGCCCCCATCCCGGAGGAGCTCAAGCGCATTTCCCCCCAGGCCCCCGATCTGGAGGCGATCCGGAACAGCCGCCCCGGCGGCGGAAAATCGGCCATCGGCCCGGGGGTGCTGGAGCTGTGCCAGGGGGCGGACATCGTCTATCTGGCCCTCCACGGGGTCTGCGGGGAGGACGGCCGCATCCAGGCCGCCCTGGACCTGCTGGGGGTGCCCTATACCGGCTCGGGCTGTCTGGGCTCCGCCATCGCCATGGACAAGGATCTGACCAAGCGGCTGGTGTCCCACCTGGTGACCACCCC
>CALWYA010000042.1 GCA_944385645.1 uncultured Oscillospiraceae bacterium | reverse complement strand
GTGCTCAAGCTGGGGGACATCGTCACCGCCACCATCGACCAGGACCGCCGGCGGGCCGTCATGCGGGCCCACTCGGCCACCCACCTGCTGGACAAGGCCCTGCGCACCGTCCTGGGGGACCACGTGCACCAGGCCGGCTCCCTGGTGGAGCCCGACCGGCTGCGCTTCGACTTCACCCACTTCTCCGCCATGACCCCCCAGGAGCTGGCCGAGGTGAGCCGGGTGGTCAACGAGGCGATTCTGGAGGGCTATGACATCCAGACCAAGGTCATGCCCATCGAGGAGGCCAAAAAGACCGGGGCCATCGCCCTGTTCGGCGAGAAATACGGCGACAGCGTCCGGGTGGTGGACATGGGCGAGGGGTACTCCGTGGAGTTCTGCGGCGGCACCCACCTGGACAACACCGCCAAGGTGGGGGTGTTCCACATCCAGAGCGAGTTCTCGGTGGCCAGCGGCGTGCGCCGCATCGAGGCCACCACCGGCCGGGCCTCCCTGGAGGTGATGAACCGCAACCAGGAGCTGCTGTTCCAGGCGGCGGCCGCCCTGAAGGCCAAGCCCGGCGAGCTGCGGGAGAAGGCCCAGCAGACCATGGAGGAGATGCGGCAGCTGCGCCACACCATCGAGAAGCTCCAGGCCAGGGAGGCCGCCGGCGAGACCGACCGCATCCTGTTCGGCGCCCACGAGGTGGGCGGCCTGAAGGTGCTCACCGCCACCGTCCCCGACGCCGACGCCGCCAAACTGCGCCAGATGGGCGACCGGCTGCGGGACAAGGCCCCCGACGTGGTGGCCGTGCTGGCCGCCGTCAGCGGGGAGAAGATCACCTTCCTGGCCGTGTGCGGCAAGGAGGCCGTCCAGAAGGGCGTCAAGGCCGGGGACATCGTCAAGCAGGTGTCCGCCATCGCCGGCGGCTCCGGCGGCGGAAAGCCCGACTCCGCCATGGGCGGCGGCAAGGATCCCCTGATGCTCGATAACGCTTTGGCCATGGTTGACAATTTTGTGTCCATGAAGCTGAAGGGATGATTCCAACCCAAACCGGAGCCCAGCGAAGCGGGTCCGGTTTGGAGAGGACGAGCAAGGGAGCGTCCGCAGCTTTCGCCGTAGGCGGAAGCGGAGGTAAGCGGACTTTGCGAGGACGAGGTTGACAACGTGGTGTCTATGAAGCTGGGGCTGTGAGCCGCCGCCCGTTCCTTGGCGTTGCCGAGGGCACCCCGCAGGCGCGCGCTCTAAACAAGGAGACGCAGCAGGAACAAACTTCACACCACGAGCGGCAGAGGGCGGGGAAAATACCCGTTTTTAGATTTGCACCCGCGCGCCGGATGGAAGAGGAAGGCAAGGACCCGAGGTTTCCGAAGGGAAATTTTTAGAAACCGTAGGTTTCTAAACGGCGTTTTGGTGACTTTGCCGCTGTTGGCAAAGTCACTCGCCGCCGGAGCGGCGAAATATCCCCCGTCCTGCCGCAGCAGTAAAAACCCTAGGCGGCGGACTCTCCCCCAGCAATAGCGGAAATCTCCGCCTGTCAAAAGGAGAACCAACATGACACACTTCGACCTGCTCCTGTGGGACGTGGACGGCACCCTGCTGGACTTCAAGGCGGCGGAGGCGGCGGCCATCCGGGCCCTGTTCGCCCGATACGGCCTGGGGGCGTGCCCCGACGACATGCTGGCGCGGTACTCGGCCATCAACCAGATCTACTGGAAGCGGCTGGAGCGGGGGGAGCTGACCCGGCCCCAGATCCTGGTGGGCCGCTTCGAGGAGTTCTTCCGGCGGGAGGGGCTGGACGGTCCGGACCCGGCGGCCTTCAATGAGGACTACCAGCAGGCCCTGGGGGAGACGGTGGTCTATCGGGACCGCAGCCTGGAGCTGGTGGCCGCCCTGAAAGGGCAGATCCCCCAGTACGCCGCCTCCAACGGCACAGTGGTGGCCCAGGAGAAGAAGCTGCGCCTGTCCGGCTTTGACCGGCTGCTGGACGGGGTGTTCCTGTCCGAGCGGCTGGGGGCGGAGAAGCCGGCCCGGGAATTTTTCGACCGGGCCTTCCGGGAGATCGGCGCGGTGGACCGGGACCGGACCCTCATCGTGGGGGACTCCCTCACCAGCGACATCCTGGGGGGAAACCGGGCGGGCATCCGTACCTGCTGGTACGACCCGACTGGGGCGCCCAACGGCACTGACGCCCGGCCCGACTATGTGATTCGGGATCTGAACCAGGTGTGGGAGATCCTGTGACCGGGAAAAAACGGCGCCGTCCGGCAGCTAAGCTGCCGGACGGCGCCGTTTTTCGTCAAAAAGACGACTGATTTTCCTCTGATTCTTGTGGAAAAATATCGAAAAATAATGTATAATATATCATGATCTTCGGAAGGAGACAGATCGTGCGGACCAGGGAGGGAGGAAAATGAAACAGGAGCGGAAGAACAGAGACGTCCCCCGGCTTTGTCTGAACGGCGCGCGGCTGTTGGCGGCGGCGCTATTTGCCGGACTTTTCCTGATCGCCAGTGGATGCGGCAGCACCGGCGAGGAGGGGGGCTATCAGTACCGGATCACCCGGGGAACGGCAGAGATTACCGCCTATACCGGGGTTGGAGTTACTATGGATGTCCCCATGTCAGTGGGCGACCTGAACGTGGTGCGGAGCGTCGCGCCGGGAGCCATCCCGGACCATGTGATCGCGCTCAGCCTCCCGTCCACTTGTACGGTCAGCGCCGCGGCGCTGGAGCAGGCGGAAAATCTTCGATACCTTTTCCTGGACGCCGAGGCGGAGGCACCGCCCCTTCCCGACGGGTGTGAGCTGCTGCGCTGGGGGGAGGAGTATAAAGACGGAATAAGCATTCTCGACTATCACGTCGATGATGCGGGCGTGCTCTATGCTCTGCTGGACGACGGCACCGCGGTGCTGCTCTCCATCCCGGCGGGCGTGCGCAAGTATGAGGTGGAGATGGTCGTCGGGTCCGGGCAGGGAGTGATCCGGGAGATCGACGGCGCGGCCCTGGATGAGGCGGAGGATCTGGTCTCCCTCACCCTTGGCTCTCTGCAAGGATTTCCGCCGGAGATGCTGGACCAGTTGCTGGCGCTGGACCAGTTTTCCTACCCGGATGATACCTACACCTCTGACTATATTTTGACCGCAAAGGCGGTCAACCGGATCAACGCCGAGCGGGAGGAGCAGGGTCTGGACCCCATCCGGCCTGACCGGCAGATGATCGAGGCGGCGCGGGTGCGCAAACGGGAACTGGGGGAGAAATATTCCTTCGACCGCCCGGACATCTCCGGCGGCTGGACCGCTATGACAGACGCGGGAGTGACCTATCAGATGGCCAAGCAGTACCGTTGGCACGGCGCTGACCGGGCGGAGATGGAGGAGGAGCTGCTGCGGGCGGTCGTGGAGGATGTGTTGGCGGAAGAGCAGCTCTTTTACGACCGCATCGGTCTGAGCAGCGGCTTCGGGCCGTACAGCGAGGAGGAGCCCTATGTGATGTATGGCTTTCTCGTCGACAGCACCACGACGCGGCTGACCTTCAGTGGGGTCGAGTATGAGGTGGAAGCGGACAGCCTGCGGCCGGTGTCCGTGATGGACGGCGCCCGTTTCCTTGGCCTGTACCGCGAACTATACTGCAAGCCGCTGGGCGATCTGCCGGATGGGTTTTTTGACGGTGCCGGAGATCTGCGGGCGGTCTATCTGGACCTGCTCTCCCCCCACGCAGACCAGATCCCGGACGACTATCTTGTGGTACGGGAGGGGACCGATGTTGGAGATGGGGAGGCCAGCGGCCTCTATGTGGACGGGGAGGGAAGCACCTATATCCTGACCGACCGGGGCCGGTGCGTGCTGTGGGATATTCCCACAAACTTGACCGACGTGGTCGTCTCCGCGCAGATCTCCGGTTCTCCGGTGACTTATATCGCGCCCCGGGCGGTAAAGGGCATCCGGGAGCTGGATTCCCTGTACATCTCAGACCTGTGCGGCTTCCCGCCGGACTCCTTCGATTGGTATGAAGATCATGTGAGCGGTATCTTCAGCAGTGAGACCATCGAGTTTCTGGCCATGGACAGCGAGGAGTTCCGAAATTCCCTTTTCAGCAGCATCGTTTTCACGGATCTGCTCCGCACCAGGATCAACGAGGAGCGGGATGGGATTTTGGAGTATGCCGACGCCTCCTATGAGCTGCTGTGCGCGGCGAAGATCCTGGCCAGGGAGCAGCCGGAACTGTTCGGGACGACCCGCCCCGACGGCAGCAGCTGGTCCACCGCCCTTGACGAGGCCTATGTGGAGGACTGGGAGAGCGGACTGATCCTGGTCAAGCGCTGCGTCGAATTAACGGAAGTCGCCACTTATCTGGATGAGGTGGTCGAGGAGTTCGTCTTTGCCCAGAAGGATTACGTCCCCTATCGAAATGTGGCCTTTGCCATCCAGCAGTCCGGGACGGACGTCTATGTCGTCGCCCTGGCGACGCTCTCCTGAAAGTGGACAAAATACATTCAGCCCCGCGTCCTATGGACGCGGGGCTGAATTCATTTTTTGGGCACGTGGGCGGCGCACAGCCGGTCATAGCAGGCCAGGATCTGTCGGCTCAGAGCCTCGCCCCGGTCGGCGTCCGGGCCGGCGCACCGGGCCGCCGCCGTTTGCAGATATTTCTCCAGCTGCTGCCGGTTCAGGCCGTCCTCCACCCGGAACAGGCCGGCGTGGCGGCAGTTGCCGAACCGCTCCCGCAGGATGTGCCCGTGCCACAGGCCGGGCAGCCCCCGCAGCTTCGCCGCCGTCAGCAGTTCCCCGATGGCGGCCATCCCCTGGGTGTAGGACGGGTCGGCCGCCACCTGACCCGAGAAGGACTGGGCCCGGGCGGCCTGAATGCCGCCCACCAGCTTCCGCGCCCCGGCGGGGGCCTCCTTGGCCAGCCCGAAGAGGGCCATCACTGCGCCGATGGACATCAAAATGAGATAGCCGATCAGCAGGGCGCCGCCCACCCCCAGGGCCAGCAGCACCAGCGGCCCGAGAAAGGGGAGCAGCACCACGGCCAGCAGGATGCCAGCCGCGATCATGAGGATGAGCATGGACGTTCTCTCCTCTCGGTTGCTCAGCTTACTTTGGCATAGCTTCCGGACACTCCGCCTCCATACTCATAGGAGACTTGATAGGAAATGAGGCCGTTTCGGAAAGAGACGACCGTAGTTACCCCTACATCTTCTATCGATGTGGCAGCCGTAGCTGTCATATCCTGTACCAGGGGCGGGGAAGGGAAGAGGGTAAAGAGATCCGCACTATGCCCATAGATCAACTGAACCTTGAAAAAATTATTTACTCCCTCTGCCGCTGCGCCGTCCAGCGGGGTACAGACCCAATAGACATTGGTCCCGTCGGTCTGAAATTCAGACTGGAAACAGGGGTTACCGTCATAGCCAAATATGCCGGTATAAGGGGCGTACTGCTCATCCTCAACAGGAGTTAATTCGGGTGTTTGACTTTCCTCATAGGCCTCAGCCATCTCTGCATAAAGCTCGGAAAAATTGCCGGGAATAACCCGAGAATGATAGCTGATGCCATCTTTTGCAATATGTACGACACTGCCGTCGTTGTTAATATAAACGTAGTCATAACCCTGTTCTGCCAGAGAAAAGTTTGGTTCGTTATCGTCTAAAAGTTCTCCCTGGAGGTAGTAGGTATAGTGGGTTTCCGTTCGGTTTCCGCTGAGAATCTCCTGCTGCTGACCAGGGGTGAGTGCATCCCATACCCCGCCAAGTTCGCTGGTATCGTATTTGTTGCCGCCGCTGGTAGTGGTACGCATGGCAAAATCGCCGCAATAGGTGATTTGGCCGCTATCTAAGATTTTATGGGCGTCGTAATAACCGCCGATCCCATTCTTCAGGGTGTATACACTGCCGCCATCGTCCAGGAATAGATCAATGGCATCATCGGGCTGAATAAATGTCCGGTCCTCGACAATTGGTGATTGTGCGGCGTCGCTGAGGACCTGTGCAATTGTTCCGCGGTCTCCCTCCGCAAGTGCCATATCCAGTGACTGGGTGTAATAGTCGGCAATTTTATCCGGAGATACCACTTCTTCCAATGAAATTTGATAAAAGTCACTGGCTGCCTCGTTAAAGGCAAGAACTTCTTCCGCCACATCGCTCAGATTGTTGGCGGTGAGTCGATAATTATTCTGTTCGCTGTCGCTGGACGCAGCAGTTTCTTCCAAGGCTGCGTATTGGGTGTAAAAGTCGATAAAGCTGTCTTTTAATTTCTCATCCTCATAGCCGACCTGATTCAAGAAACCGGCGAAATCTTTCCAAAGAAGAGAAACGGTCGAGGCCAACGGCGATTGGGAATAGCGGTTGGTCTGCTGGTCGTCGTAGTCTACGGTTTCGTTATACAGAGAAACCTCTATGGTTTCATTTACCGCGCTGACCAGCTCTTTCTGAAATGTACCCTTATCCCGAAGAGGCGTAAATTCTTCTTCGATAAAGGCGGTGATGTCATCCGGTTCTTCTTCATTGTAGGGTTCTGAGCGGTTTGGACCGCCAAATGTATAGTCGGAAGTGTCCAGTAACTTTTCTATTGTATTTCCCGCTTGCTTTTTGGCATCCTGATACGACTGATAGAAAAGGAAGCCTGCAATCAGGGCGATGATGACAATGGCCGCGATCAAAATGATCTTTTTTCCCTTTGACAATACCATGATTCTTCCTCCTTTGAAAAATTTTCCGTGGGACGTCCCACGGCGTGGAGGGGCCCCATTATACAGGCCCCCGCCGGAAAAAACAATAAACACGGAGCATAGGGGCGCGGATTTTCGGCGCGTCTGTATCCCCGCCCCGGCCGCCGCGTCCCCCAAGAAAATTCTCCATTCTCAATTCCCCAAAAACAGAAAACTGGCCGTTGCAATTTTTTTCGGAGGGAGTACAATAGAAGCATCAACCGACAAAGGAGGCCATGCCATGTCCGACTGCTTATTCTGCAAGATCGCCAACGGGGAGATCCCGTCCAACAAGCTCTATGAGGACGAGACCGTCTATGCCTTTTACGACATCGACCCCCAGGCGCCCACCCACTTCCTGGTCATCCCCAAGGCCCACATCGCCTCGGTGGCCGAGATCACCCCGGAGAACGCCACAGTGGCGGCCCACATCTTCGCTGTCATCTCCAAGCTCACCAAGGAGCTGGGCCTGGACAGCTACCGGGTGGTGTCCAACATCGGAGCCCAGGCGGGGCAGAGCGTGCCCCATCTCCACTTCCATGTCCTCGCCGGCCGGGACATGACCTGGCCGCCGGGCTGAGCGGCCGTTCGTCAAAACTGACAAAAGAGCCGAGACACGACAAAAAGCCCCGCGTCCATGGACGCGGGGCTTTGCGTTTGCCGTATTCCAAAATCACACAGCGCGGGTGACCTTACCGGAACGGAGGCATCTGGTGCAGACGTACACGTGGGTGGGAGTGCCGTCCACGATCGCCTTCACGCGCTTCACGTTAGGCTTCCAGGTGCGGTTGGAGCGGCGGTGGGAGTGGGACACCCGAATGCCGAAGGTGACGCCCTTGTCGCAGAATTCGCATTTGGCCATGTTGCTTACCTCCTCGCTATGAGAATCGCTTTCTGAAAATTCCCGCCTCCCGCGTCCCCGCGGGGCGGGCACACAAAAAGAACGGGGTCATAAAAAAGCCTCGACCGATATGATACCAGAAACCGCCCGGAAATGCAAGCGTTTTTTTACAAAAAATATGGAGAAATTCCGCCCGGCCGCCCCGCCGCTTTTTCTTGCCTAAATGGCGGTTTTGGTCTATACTAAACCCAACTATGAGAACAGGGGGGAGCTTTCATGACGGACAACGGGGAGGGCGCCAAGGTCGTTCGCCTGGGCGACATCGTGCAGGAATTCGAGCTGGAGGTCCTCCGGGGCGGGACCGACTATGAGGACGCCCCGGTGCGCACCTTTGACGTGAACCGGCCCGGCCTGCCGCTCAGCGGATTTTTCGAGCACTTCGACACCGAGCGCCTGCTGGTCATCGGACTGACCGAGACCACATATCTGAAGGGGATGGACACCCAGCTGCGGGGGGAGCGGTTCGACCGGCTGCTGTCCTATCCGGTGCCCGCCCTGATCCTCACCCGGGGGCTGGAGCCCGCCCCCGAGTGCCTGGAGATGGCGGAGAAGCACGACCGGACCATTCTGCGCTCCAATCAGCGCACCTCGGAGTTCATCAGCTCCCTGATCGGCAGCCTCTACAACCGCCTGGCCCCCCAGATCACCCGCTCCGGGGTGATGATGGAGATCTACGGCGAGGGGGTCCTGTTCCAGGGGGAGTCCGGCGTGGGCAAGAGCGAGGTGGCCATCGAGCTGCTCAAGCGGGGACACCGGCTCATCGCCGACGACGCGGTGGTCATCCAGGTGACCAACCACCGGACGCTGGAGGCCTCCGCCCCCGAGCTGATCCAGGGGTATATGGAGCTGCGGGGCATCGGGGTCATCGACGTCAGCCGCCTGCTGGGCATGGGGGCCATCAAGATGAGTCAGCAGATCGACATGGTGGTCAACCTGGAGCCCTGGGATGACAATGCGGTCTATGACCGGTTCGGCCTGGAGTCCATCCACACCGAGATCATGGGGATCAAGCTGCCCGCCGTTACCATCCCGGTGAAGCCCGGGCGGAATCTGGCCAGCATCGTGGAGGTGGCGGCCATGAACAACCGCAACCGGAAGATGGGCCACAACGCCGCCCTGGAGCTGACCCACCGGATGGACCGGCACTTCCAGAAGATTCAAGAAGGGGGAGAATGAGATGTATTATATCGGCATCGACGTGGGGGGCACCAACCTGGTTGCCGGCCTGGTGAATGAGAAGGGGCACATCCTGGACAAGGTGAACCACCCGGTGGACAAGACCATGACTGCGGTGGAGTTCTGTGAGGAGCTGGCCCGCATGTCCCGGAAGCTGTGCGAGATGGGGGCCATGGACTACAGCCAGATCCAGGCGGTGGGCGTGGGCCTGCCAGGCCTGGTGGACAACAAGAACGGCCTGTTCGTGCAGAATCCCAATATGCCCTTCTCCGACCGGAACGTGCCCCTGCGGGAGATCTTCCAGAAGCACTGGGACATCCCCGTGTTTCTCTCCAACGACGCCAACTGCGCCGCCGTGGGCGAGTACTGGGCCGGGGCGGCCAAGGGCTGCGACCCGGCGGTGGTGGTCACCCTGGGCACCGGCATCGGCGGCGGCCTGGTGGCCAACGGGAAGCTGTTCACCGGCTATGCCAACTCGGGCATGGAGGTGGGCCACATGGTCATCAAGCCCAACGGCATCCTGTGCGGCTGCGGCAACCGGGGCTGCTGGGAGACCTACGGTTCGGCCACCGCCCTCATCCGTCTGACCCAGGCGGAGATGGAGTACACCAAGGACAGCGTCATGTGGGAGCTGTGCGAGGGGGACCGGTTCAAGGTCCAGGGCCGCACCGCCTTTCAGGGGGCCCGTCTGGGCGACCCGGCGGCCAAGCGGGTGCTGAACACCTATCTCCACGGCCTGTCCATCGGCATCATCAACCTCATCAACATCCTCCAGCCGGAGATCATCTGTCTGGGGGGCGGCATCAGCAACGCCGAGGACGACCTGCTGCTGGACCCCCTGCGCCAGCTGGTGGACGAGGGTACCTTCGACAAGTCCAACCCCACCCGGCTGGAGAAGGCCTCCCTGGGCAACGACGCCGGGGTGGTGGGGGCCGCCCTGCTGTGCCACATGATGTGAGCGCGGAAGCTATATCCCCCACGGGCCCGGGCGTCAGCGCCCGGGCCCGTTTTTTTCGCCGGCCCTATTCTATTTTGCGGCAAACTTTGCTATAATGTCTTCAGTCAAAACGCCCACACAGGGAGGAACACATGGAACGACAACGACTGGAACGACTGCGGGACGCCCTGCGGGCGAGCTGCCCGGACCTGGAGCTGAGAGAACGGGAACCCATGTCCCGCCACACCACCTTCCGCATCGGGGGCCCTGCCCGGCTGATGGCCCTGCCCAGGACGGCGGAGGAGGCCTGGACGGCCATCCGGACGGCCATGGAGCTGGACGCGGAGCCCTTTTTCCTGGGCAACGGTTCCAACCTGCTGGTGCCCGACGAGGGGTATGCGGGCTTCGTGGTAAAGCTGGCGGGGGAGCTGGACCAGGTGCGGGAGACCGGCGGCGGACTGGAGGCGGGGGGCGGCGTCCTCCTGTCCCGGCTGGCCGCCGCCGCCCAGGCCGCCGGGCTCGCCGGTCTGGAGTTCGCCGGGGGCATCCCGGGCAGCGTGGGCGGCGCGGTGAC
>CALWYA010000041.1 GCA_944385645.1 uncultured Oscillospiraceae bacterium | reverse complement strand
CCGATCCGTCCTTTCTGATCTAAAATGTCAAATTCTTTTGACATCTGGAGCATACCACGGGGCGGCCAAAATGTCAAGAACTTTTGACAAAATTTTTGAGCGAGGGGGGCGGGTAGAAAGGTTTCGTAAAGGAATCGGATTTCACCTTGACAAATTTACTTCGATATGATACCATTTCCGCCGACAAAGGGGAGTAGTCGGCGCGCTCCGGCGCGTGGCAGGGCCAACATCATGGGTCGCAAGATCCTGGTCTTGCCTGGAATGACCAGACCTGCGTCCTCATGGTGAGGCGCGGGTCTTTTCTTCTATGTCTGCCCCCGGAAAGACCGTTGTAGAAAGAAAGGGAGGACAAGGAACGTGGGATTTGAGTTTCTAGTCAGTGGTCTGTTATCCATCACATGGCAACAGGCCGTCATGTATGTGGTGGGCGCGGTGCTGATCTACCTGGCCATCGAGAAGGGGTTCGAGCCCTCTCTGCTGATGCCCATGGGCTTTGGCGCCATTCTGGTCAACCTGCCCCTGTCCGGCGTCATCAACCAGTTCAGCGAGGGCGTGGGGGAGACCCACGGCATCATCCAGTGGCTGTTCGAGGTGGGCATCGAGGCCAGCGAGGCCATGCCCATCCTGCTGTTCATCGGCATCGGCGCCATGATCGACTTCGGCCCCCTGCTGGCCAACCCCAAGCTGTTCCTGTGCGGTGCCGCCGCCCAGGCCGGTATCTTCCTGACCATCATCATCGCCTGCGCCCTGGGCTTTGACCTGAAGGACGCCGCCTCCATCGGCATCATTGGTGCCGCCGACGGCCCCACCTCCATCCTGGTGTCCCAGACCCTGGATTCTAAGTTTGTGGGCGCCATCGCCGTGGCCGCCTACTCCTATATGGCCCTGGTGCCCATTATCCAGCCCTTCGCCATCAAGCTGGTCACCACCAAGAAGGAGCGGGCCATGCGGATGCCCTATAAGCCCCAGGGCGTGACCCGCCGGATGCGCATCCTGTTCCCCATCGTGGTGTCCGTTATCGCCGGCCTGGTGGCCCCCTCCTCGGTGGCTCTGGTGGGCTTCCTGATGTTCGGCAACCTGATCCGGGAGTGCGGCGTGCTGGAGTCCCTGTCCAAGACCGCCCAGAACGATCTGGCCAACCTGATCACCCTGCTGCTGGGCATCACCATCGCCTTCTCCATGCGGGCCGACCAGTTCGTGCAGGTGGAGACCCTGATGATCATGGGCCTGGGCCTGGTGGCCTTCGTGCTGGACTCCATGGTGGGCGTGCTCTTCGTGAAGGTGCTGAACATCTTTACCCCCAAGAACAAGATCAACCCCATGGTGGGCGCGGCGGGCATCTCCGCCTTCCCCATGTCCTCCCGGGTCATCGAGAAGCTGGGCCAGGAGGCCGATCCCCAGAACCACCTGCTGATGCACGCGGTGGCCGCCAACGTGTCCGGCCAGATCGCCTCTGTGGTGGCCGGCGGCGTGGTCCTGCAGTACTTTGCCAATCTGGGCTGATAGGAGGAA
Source organism: uncultured Oscillospiraceae bacterium (assembly GCA_944385645.1). GTDB lineage: Bacteria > Bacillota > Clostridia > Oscillospirales > Oscillospiraceae > Lawsonibacter. The sequence continues at coordinate 8,874 of CALWYA010000041.1, read as the reverse complement.
CCTCTCATGAATATGGAAAATGTCATGCAGTCTCTGGAAATGCTGGCCCAGGGTATGATCGGCATCTTCGTGGTGCTGGGCATCATCGCCCTGTTTGTGTGGGGCTTGGGCAAGTTGGAGAGCAAGAAGAAAAAGTAAACGCCATCAATCGATATAAGGGGGACCGGCTTTTGCCGGTCCCCCTTGTTCTATAGCCAGTCCGCCACAATATCCGCCAGTCCGGCGGGGCCCACCCGATTGTCCACCAATAAGGTCATCAGCTGGTCGATGCGGGCGGCGCTGGTGGTGAGGCCGGGCAGGCAGGCGCTGTTCCGCTCCGGCTCCTCCACAATGCGCACCCCGTAGTTCTCGCAGGCAAACCGGGGGCTCTCCTCCTGGTCCACCGTGAGGTAATAGGTGAAGGTCCGGTCCGCCCCCTCCGGGTCCCGGCACGCTCGGGTGGCAATTTTAATCTCCATGATGTAGTGGTCCTCCTCTGTAAAATCAGATCATGACCACATTATATAGTGCTCCGCCGGCCGAGGGAAGGAAAACATATCGCAGGAAGAGCGCCCCTTCGGCCCCCTTCGCCCTCCGCCGGGGCGGAGCGGGGAGAACGGGGTCGGCTCCTGGGGAGAGCGGGGAGAAAAAAGTTCCGGGAAGGGTATCCTTCCCGGAACTTTTTTACAGCTGAAAGTCCTCGTCGGGCAGGCCCACCCCCGCCGGCTTGGCGGGGCGGGGCGGGACCCGCTTCAGCGGGTCGTACCGGAAGGACCGGCAGTGGGACCCCGGGTCCATGACCCCCTTCCTGGGGCAGACGATCTGCTCCTGATCCAGCGGGCGGCCGTGGGCGCAGTAGGCGCACCGGGGCTCGATACTCTTTTCAAACAGACCCATGGGGACCCCTCCTTTGCCTTGCTCTGGGGCTATTATACTACACGGGCCCGAGATTTTCCACTGGTTTTTTTCGCCCCCCGCAGGGCCAGGGCCAGAAAGAGCAGAAAGGTCACCCAGGCGGCCCCGGCGGAGATGGTGAGGGCCCGGGAGAAGTCCAGGGCGGCGATGGCCTCGGTCTGCCGGGCCAGATAGGAGGCGGCGGGCTCCGCCAGGGGGAACAGCCGGTACAGCCCGGCGGCCAGCAGGGAGGAGAGCAGGGCGTGGAGCAGCTTGCCCCCCACGTAAGTGCGCAGGGACAGGCCGCTGTCCCCCAGAAAGGCCAGCACCTGGCAGTGGACGCACATCCCCGCCCAGCCCAGCATGAAGGCCGCCATGGACAGCCGGCCGGACAGGGGCCCGTCGGTGAGGGAGGTCACCCCCGAGGACAGCTCCACCAGTCCGGTGAGCAGCCGCTGGGCCCAAAGGGGGGACAGGCCCAGGGGGGAGAGCAGGGCGGACAGGCCGCCGGCCAGGGCGGGCAGCACCCCGGCATAGGTGAGGATGCGCAGAAAGACGGTGAAGAACAGCACGAAGGCGCAGATGTTCAGCAGCGACTGGAGGGAACCGGTCACCGACCGGGTGAAGGCCCGGGGGAAGGGGACCGCCTGGAATTGGGGACCGCCCGCCCGGCGGGTGAGGGGGCCCTGGTCCGGCTTGTAGAACCGGAAGATCACTCCCACCAGCAGGGAGGCCAGCAAATGGGCCAGATAGAGGAGCAGCCCCGCCGCCCCGCTGCCGAACACCCCCGCCCCCACCGCCCCCAGGATGAAGGCGGGGCCGCTGTTGTTGCAGAAGGCCAGGAGCCGCTCCGCCTCGGTGCGGGAGCACTGGCCGCTCTGGTAGAGCTGGATGGCGGTGCGGGCCCCCACCGGATAGCCCCCCACCGCCCCCAGGGCCAGGGCGGCGGCGCAGGACCCGTTCACCCGGAACAAAGGGGCCATGACGGGTTCCAGCAGCCGGCCCAAGTACCGGGTCAGCCCCAGCTCCACCACCAGGGAGGACAGCACAAAGAAGGGGAATAGGGAGGGGAGGATCACGTTGGCGCACAGGGCCAGCCCGTCCCCCATGGCCCCCATGGACTGCTCCGGCCACAGCACCAGGGCGAAGGCCCCCCACAGCAGTCCCAGCCCCAGCAGGGCGTCCCGGTAATGCTGTCTGCCCAAGATTCTGCCCACGGCCGTCACCTCCTGGGAAAGAGTCTATGGCGGATTTTGGAAGATCATGCCTGTCCGAAAAAATTCCCGGGAGAGGTGAAACCAAATCGCCCTCGGCCGTGTTATGATAGGTGAAACGCGTTTCCAATGAAACACAAGAGGGGAGGGAGCGGCCATACAGGAGGAAGAGATCATAGCCAGATTACGCCGGGGAGACCCGGCGGGGCTGGAGGCCCTGATGGACCGCTACGCCCCCCTGGTGTGCGCCGTGGCGGCCCGGGTCCTGCCGGGGCGGCCCCAGGAGTGGGAGGAGGTGGCCTCCGACGTGTTCCTGGCGGCCTGGGAGAACCGGAAAAAGCTCCGGGCCGGCCAGGCGAAGGGCTGGCTGGCCACGGTGGCCCGGAACAAGGCCTTCAACCGCCGGCGGGACCGGCGGGAGGAGCTGCCCCTGGAGGAGGACGCCCTGCTCCTGACCCCCGACTCCCCCCATGTGGAGGCGGAGCAGGGGGAGCTGCGGGAAGTGTTGTCCCGGGCCCTGAACAGCCTGGACCGGGCCGACCGGGAGCTGTTCGTGCGGCACTACTACTACGGCCAGACTGTGGCCAGGGCGGCGGAGGAGATGGGACTGAATCTGTCTACCGCCAAGACGCGGCTGCGCCGGGGTCGGGCGCGGCTGAAGGAGTATTTGCGGGAGGTGGGGTATGAGTTTGCGGAAGGTTGACATCTCGGAACTCATGGACGCCTATGAGGACACGGAATTTTTGCCGGAGGAGGACGTATCGGTGAACACAGACAAAATCAAACAAGAAGTTGCAAATATTGTAAAGGGAAAACGCCGTACAGGGAGAAAGCTGATCCTTTTGGCAGCCGCCCTGGCCGCCTGTCTGGCCCTGGCGGGCTGGGCCTGGGGGGAGCGGGTCTATCAGTTCATATCCGGGGCCACTCTGTCCACTGGGGGAAATCCAGCCGCGGGCTCGATCTCGGTGGATCTGACAGACGGCCTGAATGAGGCGGGGGACTCTGCCATCATCACTCTGGAGGAGGGGCGGCTGTGGTTTGTGGCCGCGGGAGAGCGGATAGACGTCACCGATCTGGTGGACGAGGCGACCCCCTACGTCTGGACCCAGAGACAGGAGGACGGGAGCCTCCACTATATCCTCGTGGGGGGCACCCCGGAGGACTATGGCTGGTACGAGGGTGTGGAATTCCCGGACGGAAGCGGGGGCGGCAGCGGTTTCCTCCACAGCCGGGCCGACCTGTCCCAGACTGAGAAGTTGGAGGAGCCGGACTGGTACACAGCGGGCCGGGAGCAGGTGGAGGAGCTGTTCGAGGGTTAAAGGATCATCCGCCCAACTCACAAAGACCTCTGTTCGGATGAATCTGTCCAAGCTTTGGCGGGGGAGCGCGAGGGGGCGGCAGCCCGCCTCGCATGGGATCGAATGCCCTGAGCGCCTGCATGGCAAGGCGCTCAGCGAGCGGAGCGAGGACTTTTCCACCGCGTAGCGGCGGGAAAGTAACGGCATTTTTGAAGGCTGTCGAAAAGTCCTTTGGCTTTTTCGACAGCCTAAGGCGGCGGACTGTGAGTCCGCCGCCTTGCTTTTTTTCCCCGGCCCTGCTACAATAGGGAACACGAGAACAGGGCAGGGGGGAGAGAAAATGGAGCAGTTCCGGCTGGTGGACACCCCCTGCGGCCCCATCCCAGTCCTCCTGCGGCACCGGCGGGTGAAGAACCTGAACCTGCGGGTGGGGGCGGACGGGACGGTGGCCCTCTCCGTCCCCCTGCGCTACCCCCTGGACCGGGCGGAGGACTTCCTCCGGGACAAGAGCGGCTGGATTGCCCGGGCCCTGGAGCGGCAGAGGGCCGGACAGGCCCGGCCCCTGCCCCCGGTGGACCGGGAGGAGTGCGCCGCCCGGCTGGGGGAGGCCCTGGACCGGGTCTGGCCCCTGGTTGCCCCCCTGGGGATCCCCAAGCCGGCTCTGAAGCCCCGGGCCCTGAAGAGCCAGTGGGGCAACTGCCACTGGGCCCAGGGGTACATCACCCTGAACACCGCCCTGGCCCGGTGTCCGGAGGAGCTGCGGGACTACGTGGCCCTCCATGAGCTGGTCCACTTTCTCCACCACGACCACGGCCCCGGCTTCTATGCCCGGATGGACGCTCTGATGCCCGACTGGCGGGCGCGCAGGAGGGCTCTGCGGGGCTATGGTTCCGCCCTGGAGGGCCGGGGAGACAGCTGAGCCGCCCACAGCAAAGGAAGTGTTTTGTATGGCATACCGCCCGTTAGCGGATGAGATCCGGCCCCAGACCCTGGACGAGGTGGTGGGACAGTCCCATATCCTGGGCAAGGACGGTCTGCTGCGCCGCATCGTGGACAGCGGGAAGATCCCCAACCTGATTTTCTACGGCCCCTCGGGTACCGGCAAGACCACCGTGGCCAATATCATCGCCCAGCGGACCAACCGGCCCCTCCACCGGCTCAACGCCACCACCGCCTCTATCTCCGACATCAAGGACATCACGGCGGACATCGGCACCCTCATGGCCCCGGAGGGGGTGCTGCTCTACCTGGACGAAATCCAGTATTTCAACAAGAAGCAGCAGCAGTCCCTGCTGGAGTTCATGGAGGACGGTCGGATCACCCTCATCGCCTCCACCACCGAAAACCCCTTCTTCGCCGTCTTTGGGGCGGTGCTCTCCCGGGCCACCGTGTTCGAGTTCAAGCAGATCACCGCCCAGGAGGTGCTTCCCGCCATCGACCGGGGCATCACCCTCATGGGGGAGCGGCTGGGAGGGGACGTGGTGTGCGAGGACGGCGTGCGGGAGCACATCGCCTCCGCCTGCGGTGGGGACGTACGCAAGGCCATGAACGCTGTGGAGCTGCTCCTCAACGCCGCCAAGAAGGAGCAAGGGAAAATCCTTGTCACTCTGGAAGACGCCAGGACGGTGGCTCAGAAGTCGGCCATGCGCTATGACCGGGAGGGGGACAGCCACTTCGACATCGCCTCCGCCCTGATGAAGTCCCTGCGGGGCTCCGACCCGGACGCCGCCCTCCACTACCTGGCCCGGCTGCTGGAGGCGGGGGACCTGATCACCGCCATCCGCCGTATCCTGTGCTCGGCCAGCGAGGACATCGGCCTGGCCTATCCCATGGCGGTGCCCATCGTCAAGGCCTGCGTGGACAACGCCCTCCAGCTGGGCCTCCCCGAGGCCCGGCTGCCCCTGAGCGAGGCGGTCATCCTCCTGGCCACCGCCCCCAAGTCCAACACTGCCTGCATGGCCATCGACGCGGCCATGGCCGACGTGCGGGCGGGGAAGGTAGGGGACATCCCCCGGGAGCTGCAGAACGTCCACGCCGACTCCGCCGGTCTGGAGCGGGAGCAGGGCTATCTCTACCCCCACAACTTCCCCAATCACTGGGTGAAGCAGCAGTACCTGCCCGACGAGCTGACGGGGACCCGGTACTATCAGTACGGGGACAACAAGACCGAACAGGCCGCCCGGCGGTACTGGGAGGAGATCAAGGGAACGTAAAAATCGGACGGCGCTGCCGTCCAATTTTTTATGTGCCGAAGTAGGCCACCAGCAGGTCCACGCAGGCCCCGTAGGACCGGATGCCCAGCTCCTGGCCGTTGCCCTTGAGGAAGCTGTCATACACGTCGGTGGCGGTGTCCTCCACCGGGGAGTCGAAGGCGTCCCAGTAGGCGTTGTTGTCGTTCCAGTCCTGGGACAGCTCCGGGGTGAACCGGGCCCCGGCGATGGCGTACCAGGTATCCGGGGAGACGGAGTACAGGGCGTTGCACAGGTGGATCAGCCCCATGAGCCAGCCGGAGTACTGGAACACCGGGTCGTCGCTGGCGATGCAGGCGGCGATGCCCACGAAGTTGGCCTCCTGCTCCCGGGCCACCATCCGCTGGTGGGACATCTCGTGGGCGACGGTGGCGGGAAAGAGACAGGCGGGGGCGTCCATGTTCACGTTGGCCTCCCCGGTGAAAGGGGAGTAGACCCCGGTGAAGCCCAGGGCGCTCTGGAGCCAGGAACAGAAAATGGGCTTTGGCGCCACAGACTCCATAGACAGGAAGGGGAATTCCCTTGTCAGGTTGTCGTAGAGGGTGAGGGACCGCTCCAGGCAGTCGGAGCGGGATTCGGCGAAGTGTCCCTCCTCGTCCCGGGCCATCTGACCGGCCAGCCGGGCGGCGTTTTGGGCAAAGAGGTCGGTGACCCGGGCCAGGGTCTCCGCCGAGTAGGGCTCTGTCTCGATACCGGCCCGCTGGGCAAAGGATGGGACCTGATAGGCGGCGCTCCACAGCCAGCACACCCCCGCCCACAGCCACAGCCACACCGCCAGCAGGGCGGCCAGCCGCCGCAGCAGGGGCCGTCCGGCCCTCCGCCGGGCGGCCAGGACCAGGGCCCGGATCAGCCAGACCAGGCTGCCCCCCAGCAGCAGGGCCAGCAGAAACTCCCCCACCGAGAAGGGGACCGGAGCGTACAGCCGGCCCAGGGCCTGTTCCAGGGGGGCCATCCAGCCGAACACCCAGCCCTCCATGAGGGCCGGGTCGTCCTTCCACAGCTGGAACAGCCCCACCAGCGCCAGGGGCAGGACCAGGGCGGCGGCCAGGGCCAGGGTTTGGGGGTGCAGTTTTTTCTTGGGTTTGGTCTCCATGGGCGCTCCTTATGATTCCAGATTGATCGGATCGGTAGTCCACTCCCGGCCGGGGGTGGGCACGGTGTCCAGACAGAGGTCGTACAGGTCGGTGCACCGGGCCTCCAGCTGGAGCAGCCGCCGGCCCGGCCCGTCCAGCGCCCCGGTGTGGGCCGGCTTGGTCACGATGGGCAGACAGGCGCGGTCCTTCATCTCCCGCAGGACTGCTCGGCCCCGGGCGTTGAAGCCCAGCACCCGGAGATAGGGGGGCGCGCCGGGCCGGTCGGCCTGGGTCAGCCCCAGATAGGCCCACAGAACCAGCCGCCGCAGCCGGGCGCTCGTCCAGTGTCTGGGCTTGGCCAGGGCGAAGAACTCCTCCAGGGAGCGGCACGTCCTTCCCGCCCGCTCCAGCCGGGGGGGCAGGCCCTCGCCCGCTCCGCTGTCGGGGATTTCTGCCCAGTCCGCCGCCGTCATGGTCCGCAGCCGGGCCAGTACAGCCCGCCCGGCCCGGTCCAGGGACGGAAAGCCGTTCCAGCCCGAGCGCAAGACCTCCAGGCCCCCCTCCGGGAGGTAGGGCCGGACCGCCTCCCAGTCCCCGCGCGCCAGAAAGGCGCGCAGCTGGGTGGCGGAGAGGAAGGGTGGGAGGGCCCCGCCGGTCAGCAGGCTGTCGTGTCCCGCCCCCTCCCGACGGACGGTCATGGGTGTGATGGGACTGCCCAGCCGGTCCAGGGCCCGCAGGTACTCCACCCCCAGGTTGTTGTTGGGGGAGGACAGGAGGGCGGCCGCCTCCGGCCCCAGCAGATCCTCCGCCGCCCGCTGTCGGGCGGCGGCGAAGGGGAGCCCCTCCGCCACGAAGCGGCGCAGGGCGGCCTCATATCCCGGACCGTTGAGACAGGCGGCGAGGCGCCGCAGCGGGTCCACCTCCCCGCCCTCGCTGCCGAAGGAGAGGTGAGTGACCGCGCCGCTGGCCGCCAGCAGTCCAACCGCTCCCCGGGCGAAGGTCTCCGCCGAGGATGCCGCCCACACCGTGGGCAGCTCCAGCACCAGATCCGCGCCCCCCAGCAGGGCCAGCCGGGCCCGGGTCCACTTGTCCAGGACGGCGGGCCGGCCCCCCTGGACCCAGTTGCCGCTCATGACGGCCGCCGCGGCACAGTCCGCCCCCAGGCGCCGGCGGCTCTCGGCGATCTGATAGGCGTGGCCGGTGTGGAAGGGGTTGTACTCGGCGACGATCCCGACAACATGCATGAGGTTGACCTCCTGGTGGACTATCTTCCTTTTTTTGCGGAAAGAGGTTGTCTTTCTCCCGGTGGAGCGTTAAAATACATATAGCGGACGCCCTCCCTGGTTTTAGCCTATTTTAGTACATTCCGCCGGGCAAGGCAAGCCGGGGCGCGGAAAAATTGAAGTTGAGAAGGAGACGATCCCCATGAAAATCTTAGTGATCAACGCCGGCAGCTCCTCCCTGAAGTATCAGCTGCTGGACCCCGAGAAGCAGCAGGTGCTGGCCAAGGGCCTGTGTGAGCGCATCGGCATCGATGGCCGCTTCACCTACAAGCCCGAGGGCAAGGAGCCCATCAAGGACGCCGAGGTGGCCATGCCCACCCACTCCGAGGCCATCCAGACCGTTCTGAACGCCCTGGTGGACCCGGCCAACGGGGTCATCTCCTCCATGGACGAGATCGACGCCGTGGGCCACCGGGTGGTCCACGGGGGCGAGAAATTCGCCAAGTCTGTCCTGATCACCGACGAGGTCATGGCCGCCATCGAGGAGTGCAACCCCCTGGCCCCCCTGCACAACCCCGCCAACATCATCGGCATCAAGGCCTGCCAGACCCTGATGCCCAAGACCCCCATGGTGGCCGTGTTCGACACCGCCTTCCACCAGACCATGCCCGCCCTGGCCTATACCTACGCCCTGCCCTATGAGTTCTACACCGAGGACAAGGTCCGCCGGTACGGCTTCCACGGCACCTCCCACAAGTACGTCACCGCCCGGGCCGCCGCCATGCTGGGCAAGCCCATCCAGGAGCTGAAGCTGATCTCCTGCCACCTGGGCAACGGCTCCTCCATCACCGCCGTGGATGGGGGCAGGAGCGTGGACACCTCCATGGGCTTCACCCCCCTGGCCGGCCTGCCCATGGGCACCCGCTCCGGCGACCTGGACGCCG
>CALWYA010000040.1 GCA_944385645.1 uncultured Oscillospiraceae bacterium | reverse complement strand
GACATGTATTTCCATTCTCTCTCTTCTCCTTTACAACACACAGGCAGAGGGCTCCGGTCGGTCAGACCGGAGCCCTCTGTCTTGTCCGGGACGCGGAACGCCGGTCCCCGAAGCACCAAACATGGTCGGGAGCGGCAAAAAAACGAGGCGCGTCTATCGTTTACAAAAAATTCACGGAGTTGTCACGAAATAGACGTAATTATCCGCTACTATATGGTTGTAGCTTGAAAGAGCTGCACACTGTATCTCCCATTTCTCCCTCTCCTTTTACAACACACACAGGCAAGACGCCCCGGCGAAAGCCGGGGCGTCTTGCCGCATAGCAGAAAGTTCGGCCGCCCCGGCGAGAGCCGGGGCGGCCTGGTATCTTTTCTATGGGTCTGAGGGCGGAGCGATCACTGCTCCGCCTCAATGGCCATCATCTCGTCCACCCGGCGCTGGTGCCGCCCCCCCTCGAAGGCGGTGTTCAGGAAGGTGTCCACAATGCGCTCGGCCAGAAGGGAGCCCACGATCCCGGCCCCCATGGCCAGCATATTGGCGTCGTTGTGGCGGCGGGTCATCTCGGCGGAGAGCACGTCGCCGCACAGGGCGCAGCGGATACCCTTCACCTTGTTGGCCGAGATGGAGATGCCGATGCCGGTGGTGCAGATGACGATGCCCTTCTCGCACTGGCCGGAGGCCACCGCCTGAGCGGCCGCCTTGCCGAAGATGGGGTAGTCGCAGCTGTCGGTGCTGTCGGTGCCGAAGTCCTGGCAGGTGACTCCTTTGGCGGCCAGATAGGCCTTGATGTGCTCCTTGAGCAGATAGCCGCCGTGGTCGGAAGCAATGGCGATCATAGTGATTCTCCTCCTCTTTCTCTTCATGCGGGCCCCTCCGGGGCCGTTCAGCCGTTCCGTTTGATCCGGCCTTATTGTATGATATTTTCGCGGATTTTGCAAGGGGTACTGAGAAAGAAGGGGCGGAGCGGCCGCCTCAGCCCCAGTCGTGGCGGCTGGTACGCAGGCCATAGAAAACAACCTCCTGACATTTGGTGAATGTCATATCTGTCCTAAGGATAGCATAGAATGACAAAAATGACAATCACTAAATGTCAGGACTGATTCCATGTACAAGAACCGCGGGGCGGACGGGCGGAACAATTTGTGCGGGCGGAAGGTTGCCCGGCTGAGGATAGCCAGGGAACCCAGGCTGTCCCAGCGGGGGTTGGCCGATCTGCTCCAGCTGGAAAATCTGGACGTGGACAAAAACGCCGTCCAGCGGATCGAGAGCGGCCAGAGGTTCGTCACCGACATCGAGCTGAAGACCATCGCCGCTGTGCTGGGGGTGTCGGCGGACGAGCTGCTGGAGGACGACCCGCCGGAGCGATAGAGAGACAAAAAGAGCGCGGACAACTGGTCCGCGCTCTTTTGCTGTCCTTATACCATCAGGGAGCACACCAGCTGGGCGTACCCGGCGGGGTCCTCCAGGGGCAGGCCGGCCAGCAGCTCGGCCTGGCCGTAGAGCAGCTTGGCATACTTCTCCACCGTCTCCTTGTCCCCGGCGTCCACCGCCTTTTTCAGGGCGGCGTAGGGGGCGGAATCGGGGTTGAGCTCCAGCACCCGGTCGGCTCTCATGTGCTGGCCCCCCTCCACTTTGTTCATGTACTTCTCCATCTCCAGGGAGACGGGGCCCTCGGCGGTGAGGCAGCAGGCCCCCGATTTCAGGATGGAGGAGATGCGCACCTCCTTCACCTGGTCCCCCAGGGCCTCCTTCACGGCCTCCAGCACCGGCTTGCCGGCCTCGGCCTTCTCCTGGGCGGCCTGCTTCTCCTCGTCGGTCTGGGGCAGGGCGTCCTCGTCGTTCACCGACTTGAACTGCTTGCCGTCGATCTCCCCCAGGGCCTTCATGACGAAGTCGTCCACGTCCTCGGTGCAGTAGAGGATCTCATAGCCCTTGTCCAGGATGCGCTCCACCTGGGGCAGCTTGGCGATCTGGTCGGCGCTCTCGCCGCAGGCGTAATAGTAGTAGGGCTGGTCCTCGGGCATCCGGTCCTTGTAGGCGGCCAGGGTGGTGTTCTTGCCCTCCTTGGAGGACCAGAACAACAGCAGGTCCTGGACGGTCTCCTTGTGGGCGCCGTAGTCGGCCACCGCCCCATACTTCAGCTGGGTGCCGAAGGCGGCCCAGAATTTCTCGTACTTCTCCGGCTCCTCCTTCTGCATCTTCAGCAGCTCGGACTTGATCTTCTTCTCCAGGGCGGAGGCGATGACCTTCAGCTGCCGGTCGTGCTGTAAAATCTCCCGGCTGATGTTCAGGGAGAAGTCGGGGGAGTCCACCACGCCCTTGACGAAGCGGAAGTGGTCGGGGAGCAGGTCGGCGCACTTGTCCATGATGAGCACCCCGGAAGAGTACAGCTGGAGCCCCTTCTGGTACTCCCGGGTGTAGAAGTCATAGGGGGTCTGAGCGGGGATGTACAGCAGGGCCTTATAGGTCACGGCCCCCTCGGCGCTGGTGTGGATGACCGCCAGGGGGTCCTGCCAGTCCATGAACTTCTCTTTATAAAAGCTGTTGTACTCCTCCGGCTTCACCTTGGACTTCTGCCGCTGCCACAGGGGGACCATGGAGTTGAGGGTCTTCCACTCCTTCACCGTCTCCCACTCGGGCTTATAGTCCTCCCCGGCGTCCTCCGGCTTGGGCTTCTGCCGGTAGTCCTCCACCTCCATGACGATGGGGTAGCGGATGTAGTCGGAGTACTTTTTGATGAGCTCCTGTAATTTATAGGTCTCCAGATACTGGTCGTAGTTCTCCTCGTCGGCGTTGGCCTTGATGTGCATGATGATGTCGGTGCCCGGGGTCTCCTTCTCACAGGGGGTGACGGTGTAGCCGTCGGCCCCGTCGGACTGCCACATCCAGGCCTCGTCGCTGCCGTAAGCTCGGGAGAGGACGGTGACGTGGTCGGCCACCATGAAAGCGGAGTAGAAGCCCACGCCGAACTGGCCGATGACGTCGATCTTGTCGGCGGCCTTGTCGTCCTCCGCCAGACCGGCCTTGAACTGGCCGGAGCCGCTGTGGGCGATGGTGCCCAGGTTGGCCTCCAGCTCCTCCTTCGTCATGCCGATGCCATTGTCGGACACGGTGAGCAGGCGCTTCTCCTTGTCCGGGACGATGGTGATCTTCAGGTCCTTGCGCTTGATGTCCACGTTCTCGTCGGTGAGGGACTTGTAGGCCAGCTTGTCCTCCGCGTCGCTGGCGTTGGAGATCAGCTCCCGGAGAAAGATCTCCTTGTGGGTGTAGATGGAGTTGACCATCAAATCCAGCAGCCGCTTGGACTCCGCCTTGAATTGCTTCTTTGCCATGGTTTCTGATGCCTCCGTGTATAATAAAGTATCGTTGATCACAAAATGAGGGCCGCGCCCGGCAAGTCGGCCGGGGCCGGGCGGGAAAAATAAGGTTAGCACTCTTTCTATCTGAGTGCTAACCCTATCATAGCGCGGCCGGGGGGAAAATGCAAGGGCGTTCACAAAATGTTTACATGTTTTCGGGAGCCGCCTCTGGCCGCCAGCGGGCGCACATGGTGCACCCGGTCTCTCCCTCCGTCATTTGCTTCGCAAATGCCACCTCCCTCGTCAGAGGGAGGCTTTTGGTGGGGGTGTTTTCCTAGGCCCCCTAGCGGAGAAACTACAATGGGGCCCCCGCCGCCATGTAGGGGCGCACCTATGTGTGCGCCCTGCCCGCCCCTGCGATGACCTGTAGGGGCCGCCGCCCTCGGCGGCCCTGGGCCTTCCCCCCGCAGGGGGGAAGGTGGCATTTGCGGAGCAAATGACGGATGAGGGGGCGTAGGGTAGGACTGTCCATTCCCCCATAGACACCCTCATCAGTCTCGCTTCGCTCGACAGCTTCCCCCTTCGAGAGGGAAGCCAGAGGCCCCCCGCAAAAAATTTTCCCCGCCCCCTTGACAAACGGGGCGACGTGTATTATTGTATTAAGTGCCTAGTACAAACATACAGATGAGAGGAGGCGGACCCATGGAGTGGAAGCTGTCCGACGACCGGCCCATCTGGCTCCAGCTCAGCCAGCAGCTGGCCCGGCGGATCCTGGTGGGGGCCTATCCCCCGGGGAGCCGATTGCCCTCGGTGCGGGAGCTGGCCGCCGAGGCGGGGGTCAACCCCAACACCATGCAGCGGGCCCTGGCCCAGCTGGAGCAGGAGGGGCTGGCCAAGGCCGACCGCACCGCCGGCCGGCTGGTGACCCAGGACACCTCGATTTTGGATTCCGCCCGGCGGGCGGAGGCCGGCGTGATCGTGAACCAATACTTTGACGCCATGGCGGAGCTGGGATTTTCCCGGCGGGAGGCCGTGGAACTTTTGAGGGAGGAACCACAATGAGTGACAAGTTGATTGCCTGTCAGGGCCTGTCCAAGGCCTACGGACGGAAGCCGGCCCTGTCCGGGGTGGACCTTGAGGTGGGCCGGGGGCGGATCGTGGGCCTGCTGGGCCCCAACGGCAGCGGCAAGACCACCCTGATCAAGCTGCTGTGCGGCCTGATCCAGCCCACCGCCGGCACCCTGGCGGTGGACGGCCTGCCCATCGGGCCGGAGACCAAGGCCCTGATCAGCTATCTGCCCGACCGGATGTACTTCGCCAGCTGGATGCGGGCCACCGACCTGTTCGACCTGTTCCGGGACTTCTACCGGGACTTCGACTATGACAAGGCCCTGGCCATGTGCCGCAGCCTGGGGGTGGAGCCCCGGGACCGGATCAAGACCATGTCCAAGGGCACCAAGGAGAAGGTGCAGCTGGTGCTGGTCATGGCCCGGAAGGCCCAGCTCTATCTGCTGGACGAGCCCATCGCCGGGGTGGACCCGGCGGCCCGGGACTTCATCCTGCGGACCATCCTCACCAACTACAACGAGGAGGGCTCCGTCCTCATCTCCACCCACCTGATCGCCGACATCGAGAAGGTGCTGGACGAGGCCGTCTTCCTGAAAGAAGGAAAGCTCGTGCTCCACGAGACGGTGGACAACATCCGGGAGCGGGAGGGCCGGAGCGTGGACGCCCTGTTCCGGGAGATCTTCCGGGCCCAGCCCATGGGTGATCTGGAAGGAGGCGCGTTTTGATGCTGTGGAAACTGCTGAAATATGACTTCCGCTCCATGTGGAAGACCTTCTCCCTGGTGTGGGCGGCCTGTCTGGTCCTCGCCCTGGTGAACCGGTTCACCCTGCCCTTTGAGGAGAAGACCAACGTGACCATCGGCCCGGGGGACGGCATCCTGGCCTTCATCACCGCCCTCGTCTTCTTCGGGGTGCTCTTCGCCATGTTCGTGGCGGTGATGATCTTCGTCATCCAGCGGTTCTACAAGGGGCTGCTGGGGAACGAGGGCTATCTCATGAACACCCTCCCCGTCCCCACCTGGCAGCTGGTGCTGTCCAAGCTGGTCTGCGCCGTCTTCGTGTCCATCGCCAGCATGGTTATCACCTTCCTGGCCTGCCTGCTCCTGGTCCCCATCCAGTGGGGCAAGGTGTTCAGCATGGCGTTTTTTATGGAGCTGTGGGAGGGCCTGTTCGGACAGCCCGACGCCCTGCTCTATCTCTTCGAGATGTGCGTCATGGTGGCCCTGGGGCTGGCCCTGCTGACCCTGATGGTCTATCTGGCCATGGCCATCGGCCAGCTGTTCTCCCACCGGATCGTCATGAGCGTGGTGGCCTTCATCGGCCTGGACATCCTGGCCACCCTGTATCTCGACCTGACCAATGAGCTGGAGCTGGTAGAGATGATCTCTAACCTGGGCCAGCACGCCGGCCTCTGGATGGCCAACGCCATGATCCTGCTGCCCGCGGCGGTGATGTTCCTGGCCACCAGCTGGCTGCTGAAGACCCGCCTGAATCTGGAGTGAGGGGGCGCGCTTCCATGGATCACTGGACCGTCTTTTCCCTGGCCTTCGCCGCCGTGGTGGTCCACGCCTGGCTGTGCCGCCGGGAGGACCCCCACTGGTACCTGGGCTGCGTGGTCCCCCTGCTGTACGGGGGCGCGGTGGCCGGGATGTTCCTGGGGGACGACCTGCTGCTGGCCCTGCGGATCATCCTGTTCGGGGCGGTCCTGCCGGTGGCCGGGCTGCTCTGGCTGTGGCGGTCCGACCGGGACCGGGAGCCCCCGGAGGAGGACCGGCAGGAGCAGGAATAAGAAGTTTCCGTGCCCGGGCCCACAGGGCCCGGGCACAGTTCTGCTTTTTTTGGAAAAATCTCCCGCCGCAACTGTCAGTTGCGGCCTTTTCCAAGGGGACTTGCTTGCCAGCGCCGGCCGTTTCCGCTATCATAGGGACAGAAACCGACGCGAGGAGGACGAGACTATGACGCTGGGGGAGAAGATCCTGGCCCTGCGCACCCAAAAGGAGATGTCCCAGGAGGAGCTGGCCGCCGCCCTGGAGGTGTCCCGGCAGAGCGTGAGCAAGTGGGAGACCAACCAGTCGGTGCCCGACCTGGATAAAATCATACGCCTGGCCGACCTGTTCGGGGTCACCGTGGACCAGCTGGTGCGGGAGGGGGAGCGGCCC
This sequence comes from uncultured Oscillospiraceae bacterium, assembly GCA_944385645.1. Lineage (GTDB taxonomy): Bacteria > Bacillota > Clostridia > Oscillospirales > Oscillospiraceae > Lawsonibacter. The sequence goes on along the minus strand of CALWYA010000040.1, from coordinate 4,000 downwards.
GAGCCCCCGGAGCCGCCGGAGCCCCGAGTGGTCTATGTGGCCGAGGGGCGCCGGGGCCTCACCAGGCCCCAGATGGTCGGCGTGTGCCTGGAGGTGCTGGGGGGCATCCTGCTCCTGCTGGGGGTGGCGGGACTGGGGGCCGTCGCGGCCGTCATCGGCGCCGCCCTGATGATCCTGGGCCTGCCCCTGCTGCTGGCCCGAAAACACCCCTGGCTCATCCTGGGCTGGCTGGCGGTGGGGCTGAGCCTGTTGGTGTTCAACCCCTACATCTCAGTGGCCCCCTGGGGCCCTGTGATGGGGCTGCGCTACCTCTACTACTATTTGGCCGTCCCCGAGCTCCACTACTCCGTCTATCTGCTCGCGGCCGCCATCGGCATCGGCCGGGGCCTGCTGGTCCTGCTGCTGCTCTTCGGCACCTGGCGGGCCTGGCGGAGGGGCCGGAGGCGGCAGGAGCCGGAGTCGGAGCAGAAGCCGTGACAGAGCCGCCCGCCGGAGGACCGGCGGGCGGCTTTTCGCGCTCTCTCTGGGGAATTTTGGCTTGATTTATGGGGCCCGGTCCGGTATAATGGAGGATATTCTGAATTTCCGCGGCCTCTTCCCCTGCTGCCGCGGGAATATCCAGAGGAGAGAGGACGGGAAATTTATGGGAGATACCACACAGATCATGCTGACCATGATCGCCTATATGCTGGTGGTCATCGGCATCGGCTTCGCCTTCGCCAAGCGGGCCAACCGGAGCTCCGACGAGTACTTCCTGGGGGGCCGCACCCTGGGCCCCTGGGTCACCGCCATGAGTGCCGAGGCCTCGGACATGTCGGGCTGGCTGCTCATGGGCCTGCCCGGCGTGGCCTACTGGAGCGGCCTGGCCGACGCCTCCTGGACCGCCATCGGTCTGGCCATCGGCACCTACGTCAACTGGCTCATCACCTCCAAGCGGCTGCGCCGCTACAGCATCAAGGCGGGCAACGCCATCACCCTGCCGGAGTTCTTCTCCAACCGCTTCCACGAGAAGACCCCGGTGGTCATGACCATCTCGGCCCTGTTCATCCTGGTGTTCTTCACCGTGTACGCCGCCAGCTGCCTGGTCACCTGCGGCAAGCTGTTCTCCACCCTGTTCGGCTTTGACTACGTGCCCATGATGATCGTGGGGGCCGTCTTCGTGCTGGTGTACACCATCATCGGCGGCTTCCTGGCCGAGAGCGCCTCCGACTTCATGCAGGCGGTGGTGATGATCTGCGCCCTGCTCATCATCCTGGTCACCGGCACCGCCGCCGCCGGCGGCCTGGGGGCGGTGCTGGACAACGCCCGCTCCATCCCCGGCTTTTTGGAGTTCTTCGGCGCCGCCACCCCCGTCACCACGGCGGAGGGGGTCCAGGAGGCGGTGAACGGGGTGCCCCAGTTCGGCGAGGCGGCGCGCTACGGCGTGCTGGACGTGCTGTCCCCCCTGGCCTGGGGCCTGGGCTACTTCGGCATGCCCCAGGTGCTGCTGCGCTTCATGGCCATCCGCAGTGAGCATGAGCTGACCCACTCCCGGCGCATCGCCACCGTGTGGGTGCTCATCTCCCTGACCGTGGCGGTGATCATCGGCTTTATGGGCCGGGCCCTGTTCCCCACCGGGCTGACCACCGCCTCCGAGGCGGAGAACATCTTCATCCTGCTGTCCACCCACCTGCTGCCCCCCGTGCTGGCGGGCCTGGTGATGGCGGGCATCCTGGCGGCCACCATCAGCTCCTCCGACTCCTATCTGCTGATCTCGGCCTCCGCCTTCGCCAAGAACATCTATCAGGGCCTGTTCCACAAGACGGCCAGCGATCAGCGGGTGCTGTGGGTCTCCCGGATCACCCTGCTGGCCATCACCGGCATCGCCATCATCATGGCCCTGGACGAGAACAGCGTCATCTTCACCATCGTCAGCTTCGCCTGGGCGGGCTTCGGCGCCACCTTCGGGCCGCTGATGCTGTTCAGCCTGTTCTGGAAGCCCACCAACCGGGCCGGGGCCATCGCCGGCATGATCGGCGGCGGCGGCATGGTGTTCGTGTGGAACCTGCTGGTGCGGCCCCTGGGCGGCGCCTGGGACGTGTACGAGCTGCTGCCCGCCTTCATTTTCTCCAGCCTGTGCATCGTGGTGGTCTCCCTGGCCACCGGGGCCCCCAGCCGGGAGATCCAGCAGGAGTTCGACGACGTCCGGGCCGGCCGCTGAGCCGGGCCCCTGACAGATACGGAATGATGGACCGGGCCGGGAAAATTTCCCGGCCCGGTCCCGCTTGTCGAAAAACCTCCGCGGATCAATAACCGCCTGTGCCGCGGCGGGGGAGCTCGAGGGGGCAGCAGCCCGCCTCGAATGGGATCGAATGCCATAAAAGCCCTTGCGCCGCAAGGGCTTTTATGGAGCGAAGCGACGACTTTTCCGGCCCCGCAGGGGGCGGGAAAGTAACGGCATTTTGCCGGGAAAATTTCCCGGCCCGGTTTACTTTACTCTCCCCGTGTGGTATCATAGTGCCATCTTTTCTGTCCGAGGAGGCGCGACCGTTTTGCCCGAGTCCTTTTTCCCCATGATCGCCCGCATGCGGTATATCAACCGCTGGGGGCTCATGCGCAACACCCAGCCGGAGAATATCCAGGAGCACTCCCACCAGGTGGCCGTCCTGGCCCACGCCCTGGCCGTCATCCAGAACCGCTATTTCGGCGGCCAGGTGGACCCGGGGGCGGTGGCGGTGGCGGCATTGTACCACGACGCCAGCGAGATCCTCACCGGCGACATGCCCACCCCCATCAAGTACGACAACCCGGACATCCAGAGCGCCTACAAGGCGGTGGAGGCCACGGCGGAGCAGAAGCTGCTGTCCATGCTCCCCGAGGACCTGCGGGGGGAGTTCGAGGCGGCCGTCACCATCCCCGACCCGCAGGTGCGGGCCCTGGTGAAGGCGGCGGACAAGCTGTCCGCCTATCTCAAGTGCGTGGAGGAGCGCAAGGCGGGCAACGCGGAGTTCCGCAGCGCGGAGGAGCAGACCTACGCGGCCCTGCGGGACAACCCCCTCCCCGCCCTGGACTACTTCATGGACCGCTTCCTGCCCGGCTTCCAGCTGACCCTGGACGAGCTGCAGCGGTGCGGCGAGGAACTCTCCGGACAGACCCAACTGGATCTTATTACAGGAAAGGATGGACAAGCGCAATGAAAGCCATCGTCACCGTCATCGGAAAGGACCACGTGGGCATCACCGCCGCCGTGTGCTCCCTGCTGGCCCAGCACAACATCAACATCCTGGACATCACCCAGACGGTGCTCCAGGAGTACTTCACCATGGTCATGCTGGTGGACACCTCCGCCTGCGCCGACTCCGTCGCCGAGCTGAGCGACGTGCTGGACCAGGCCGGCAGGGAGCAGGGCCTGTCCATCCGCATCCAGCGGGAGGATATTTTCAACGCCATGCATCGAATCTAAGCGCGACCCATAGGCGCATAGGGGAGATAACGACAGAGCGGATGCCAAAAGCCCAGGGAGCGCCTTTGGCGCGAGCGGGTTTTGGCGGAGTCGTCGGAGTTATCGACCCGGCCATGCGCCCAATGGGAGCGTGATACGCTTAAGCGCGGAGGATAGGCGCGCAGGGGAGACAGACTCCGAAGCGGATGGGCAGAGTCCAGGGGCCGCCGAAGGCGGAACCGGGTCTGCCCGGAGTCGGAGGAGTTGTCGGCCCGGCCGCGCGCCCAATCCGCAGCGTGACATCACTTAGGAGGATCGCCTCATGCTCAACCAACACGAAATTCTCCAGACCATCCAGATGATCGACCAGCAGCATCTGGACGTGCGCACCATCACCATGGGCATCTCCCTGCTGTCCTGCGCCCGCAGCGACCCCAAGGCCGCCTGCGGCGCCATCTATGACAAGGTCACCCGGTACGCCGAGAAGCTGGTGGCCACTGGGGAGGCCATCGAGAAGGAGTTCGGCATCCCCATCGTCAACAAGCGCATCTCGGTGACCCCCATCGCCCTGGTGGCCGC
>CALWYA010000039.1 GCA_944385645.1 uncultured Oscillospiraceae bacterium | reverse complement strand
GCGTGCTGGAGATGGGGATGGACCGCTTTGGAGAGATCGACTACCTGGCGGACATTGTGCGGCCCGACGTGGGGGTCATCACCAACATCGGGGACGCCCACATCGAGCGGCTGGGCAGCCGGGAGAACATCTTCCGGGCCAAGTGCGAGTTGCTGCCCCACATCAAGAAGGACGGCCTGCTCATCCTCAACGGGGACGACCCCCTGCTGTCCACCCTCCGGGGAAAGACCCCCGTGCCCGCAGTCTTCTGCGGCACCGGGGAGGGGATGGACTACCGGGCCCAGGTCACCGGGGGGGACGGGGTGAGCCACATCCACTGCAGGCTGACCACCCCCCGCATGGACCGGGAGGTGCGCATCCCCGCCCTGGGGGAGCACATGGTCTATCCCGCCCTCATCGCGGCGGCGGCGGCCGAACGCTTCGGCCTGACCCCCGACGAGATCGCCCAGGGGCTGACCCAGTTTGTCCCCACCCGGATGCGCATGAACATCCTGCGCCGGGCGAAGGGGATCACCATCCTGGACGACACCTACAACGCCAACCCCCAGTCCATGCGGGCGGCCGTCAGCGTGCTGGCCGACGGGCCGGGCCGGAAGAAGATCGCCGTGCTGGGGGATATGCTGGAGCTGGGCCCCTTCTCGCCCGCCCTCCACTATGAGGTGGGGGAGTGCCTGGGCCGGGCGGGCATCCACTGCCTGGTGGCGGTGGGGGAGCAGTCCCGGGAGCTGGCCCGGGGGGCCGAGGCCGCCGGCGTGCCGGAGGTCCACTCCTGTGATACCCGAGAGGAGGCCGAGGCCCTGCTGCCCCAGGTCCTGGAGCCGGACAGCACCGTGCTGGTGAAGGCCTCCCGGGGCATGAAGCTGGAGGCGCTGACCCAGCGGCTGCTGGAGCTGGCGCCGGAGGAGTAACACACCCTTCCCGCGCGGGAGGGATCACATAGACAGACGAGGACGCTATGATCGACATTTCCGTTTCCAACCTGGTCAAGGAGTTCGAGGTTGGGAAAAAAATACTGGACGGCCTCACCTTTCAGGTGGACGCCGGCGAGCGGGTGGGACTGCTGGGCCCCAATGGGTGCGGCAAGACCACCCTGCTGCGCATCCTCACCGGGGTCATGGACTATGACGAGGGGGAGGTGGTCATCGCCCCGGGCAAGCGGCTGGGGCTCATCTCCCAGATCCCCGTCTATCCGGCGGGCTATACGGTGGAGGACGTGCTGGACACCGCCTTTGCCCCCCTGCGCCAGATGGAGGAGGAGATGGCCTCCCTGGCCGCAAAAATGGCGGCGGGGGAGAGCGACCCCGCCCTGCTCGCCCGGTACGACAAGCTGACCGCCGCCTACCAGTCCGGGGGCGGCTATGAGACTCAGACCAATAAAAACAAGGTGTGCAATGGCCTGTCCATCCCCCAGGACATGCGCCAGCGGCCCTTCGACCAGCTGTCCGGCGGGGAGAAGACCCGAGTGAACCTGGGCCGGCTCATCCTGGAGGACACCGACATCCTTCTGCTGGACGAGCCCACCAACCACCTGGATCTGCGGGCCACCGAGTGGCTGGAGGAGTATCTGGAGAAGTTCAAGGGCACGGTGCTCACCGTCTCCCACGACCGGTATTTCCTGGACCAGGTGGTGGACCGGATCGTGGAGATCAAGGACGGCCGGGCGGAGTTTTACCCGGGCAATTACAGCTTCTACGCCGTGGAGAAGGAGCGCCGGTACGAGGAGCAGCTGCGCCAGTACGAGAAGGAACAGGCCAAGATCGAACAGCTGGAGAAGGCCGCCGCCCAGATGCGGGTGTGGGCCTATTCCGGCATGGACAAGACCTTCAAGCGGGTGAAGTCCATGGAGAAGCGCATCGAGCGCATGCGGGTCACCGACCGCCCCAAAAAGGAGCGGAAGATGGCCGTGCGCTTCGGGGAGCGGGAGTTCCGGGGAGACGAGGTGCTGTCTATCAAGCACCTGGCCAAGGCCTTTGACGGCCGGACTCTGTTCTCCGACGTGGACCTGGAGGTGGAGGGGGGCGAGCGCATCGCCCTGCTGGGGGACAACGGAACTGGCAAATCCACCCTTCTCAAAATCATCCTGGGGGAGGAGACAGCGGACGCCGGAAAGGTGCGCATGGGGCCCACTGTAAAGGTGGGCTACCTGCCCCAGGTCATCCACTTCGACCACCCGGAGCGCACCCTGGTGGACACCCTGATCTACGACCAGGACTGCACTGCCTCCACCGCCCGGAACCGGCTGGCCACCTTCAAGTTCCGGGGGGAGGACGTGTTCAAGCCGGTGTCCGCCCTGTCCGGCGGCGAGCTGTCCCGGCTGCGGCTGTGCATGCTCATGGACGCCAAGATCAACCTGCTGATTTTGGACGAGCCCACCAACCACCTGGACATCCAGAGCCGGGAGTGGATCGAGGAGGCGGTGGAGGAGTACGAGGGCAATCTGCTCTTCGTCTCCCACGACCGCTATTTCATCGAGCGGTTCGCCACCCGCATCTGGATGCTGGAGGACGGCCGCATCACCGATTTCAAGGGCACCTACGGGGAGTATCAGGCCGCCAAGGCAAAGAAGCTCCAGGCGGCCGCCCCCGCGCCGGCCAAGGAGGAGCCCAAAAAGGACAAGCCCAAGCGCCCCGGCGGCACCAAGAACCTGGAGAAGGAGGTGGCCGCCGCCGAGCGGGCGGTGGGCAAGGCGGAGGAGCAGATGGACGAGCTGGAGCAGCAGATCCAGGAGGCCTCCGCCGACTATCTGAAGCTCCAGGAGCTGTATGAGCAGCGGGAGGCCCTGGAGGAGGAGATCCTGAAGCTGTACGGGACCTGGGAGGCCCTGTCCGCCCAGCTGGAGGAGGCCCGGGGATGAGCAGAAGAAAGATCGAGGTTTACAGCTATAAGGGGGGCCGGCGCGGCGGCAGCTGGTGGAAGGTCCTGCTGGCCCTGGTGCTGGCGGGGGCCCTGTCCTTCGCCGCCCTGCTGGGGGCGGTGCTGTGGGGGGCCCACGACCAGGTCCAGGGGGACCCCCAGGTGATGATCGTCCTGGGCTGTCAGGTGCGGCAGGACGGCCCCTCCGTTTTGCTCCGGGACCGGCTGGACGAGGCCCTGGACTACTGGGAGGACCATAAGGACGTCACCGTGGTGGTCTCCGGAGGGCAGGGGCCCGACGAGCCCACCACCGAGGCCCGGGCCATGGCCGACTATCTGATGGCCGGCGGGGTGCCGGAGGAGCAGCTCCTGCTGGAGGAGGGCTCCCACAACACCTTCCAGAATTTCCAATACTCCCGGGCCCTGCTGGACCAGGCGGACGCCGACGAGTCCCAGGGGGTGCTGGTGGTGTCCAACGGCTTCCACCTGACCCGGGCCCGGATGCTGGCCCAGCGGGCGGGGTTTGGAGAGGTGTCCACCCTGGCCGCCCCCTCCAGCGACCTGCCCGCCCGGCTGTACATGTACGTCCGGGAGCCCCTGGCCCTGGTGAAGTCCTTCCTTCTGGACCGGTAAACGCGGTCCCCGTCCCGGAGGGGCGGGGATTATGAAAATCTCCATTCCTTTGCGTGTTCCCGCCCTGTGGAACGCAAAGCGGAATGGGGAGAAACAAAACCGGGGCGGAAGGCGGCAAAAATACGGACCATGAGATAGGAGACTGAAGTCTATGCTGGACAAGCTGGCGGCCGTGGAGGCGAAATACAGTCAGATCGAGGCGCGGCTGGCCGCCCCGGAGACCTACGGCGACCCGGCCCTGGTGGCCAAACTGAACAAGGAACAGGCGGAGCTGCAGCCTCTGGTGGACACCTACCGGACCTATCGGCGCACCCTGGAGGCCCGGGATCAGGCCCAGGCCCTGATGGAGGACCCGGAGATGCGGGAACTGGCCCGGGAGGAGTATCAGCAGGCCCTGGACGCCCTGCCGGAACTGGAGCGGCAGCTCCAGCTCCTGCTGCTGCCCCGGGACCCCAACGACGGCAAGAACGTCATCGTGGAGATCCGGGCCGGGGTGGGAGGGGAGGAGGCCGCTCTGTTCGCCCACTCCCTGTATCGGATGTACGCCATGTACGCCGAGGGCCGGGGCTGGAAGGTGGAGGTGGACAGCGCCAGCGAGACCGAGCTGGGCGGGATCAAGGAGATCTCCTTTACGATCGAGGGGGACGGCGCCTGGTCCCGGCTGAAGTTCGAGAGCGGTGTCCACCGGGTCCAGCGGGTCCCCGAGACCGAGTCCGGGGGCCGGGTCCACACCTCCACCGCCACGGTGGCCGTCCTGCCCGAGATGGAGGAGGCCGACGTCCGGATCGACCCGGCGGACATCGAGATGCAGGTGTTCCGCTCCTCCGGTGCGGGGGGACAGCACGTGAACAAGACCTCCTCCGCCGTCCGCCTGATCCACAAGCCCACGGGCACGGTCGTGGAGTGCCAGCAGGAGCGCAGCCAGTTCCAGAACCGGGACAAGGCTATGCGGATTCTGGCCTCTCGGCTGTACGAGGCGGAGCAGGAGAAGATCACCAGCGAGTACACCCAGCAGCGCCGCAGCCAGGTGGGTACCGGCATGCGCAACGAGCGCATCCGCACCTATAACTTCCCCCAGGGCCGGGTCACCGACCACCGCATCGGCCTGACCCTGTACAAGATCGACAGCGTCATGGACGGGGACCTGGACGAGCTCATCGACGCCCTGTCCGCCGCCGACCAGGCGGAACGATTAAAGGCGGAGCAGGTGGATTGAGCCCGCCCGGAACAACACGATCCTGACAGAGAAGGAGCAACACTATGGACCTCTATATTCATTACCCCGCCCTCCCGGAGGGCAAGGAGCTGGCCGACGTCGTGGAGGAGCTGAACCAGGTGCTGGAGGACGGCGGCGCCGTCTGCGGCGGCGAGGCCGGCCGCATCGACCTGGACCTGGAGGACGAGCGGGTCAACCCCAAGTTCGCCCAGATCGCCGTCAAGGCCTATCTCCAGCGCGCCGGCTTCCCCCGGGAGACCGCCGTGGAGATCGGCGGCATGGAGATCGGCATCTACGAGTGAGGCGGTCTTGGAATGTATCCCTATGTGATCTTTGATCTGGACGGCACCCTGCTGAACACCATCGACGACCTGGCCGGCGCGGGCAACCACGTGTGCGCCCTCCACGGCTGGCCGGTCCACCCGGTGGAGGCCTACAAGCGCATGGTGGGCAACGGCATCCCCAAACTGGTGGAGCGGTTCGCCCCGCCGGGGACGGACCGGGGGACCCTGGACCAGGCCTTTCAGGAGTTCATGGCCTGGTACGGCGTCCACAAGGAGGACAGGACCGCCCCCTATCCGGGGATGGCACAGACCGTCCGGCGGCTGAAGGGGGCGGGGGTATCCGTCGCCGTGCTGTCCAACAAGGCGGACGAGATGGCCGGGCCGGTGGTGGAGCACTACTACCCCGGGGTATTCCCCCAGGTCCAGGGGGCCCTGCCCGGCCTGCCCGCCAAGCCGGACCCCACGCTCCTTGATAGGCTCATGGAGCGCATGGGGGCGGACCCGGCAGGGACCCTCTTCGTGGGGGACAGCAATGTGGACATCCGGACGGCAAAGAACGGCGGGCTGACCAGCTGCGGCGTGCTGTGGGGCTTCCGCTCCCGGCAGGAGCTGGAGGGGGAGGGGGCCGACTATCTGGCCGCCGACCCCCGGGAGCTGGAGCGGATCATTTTGGAGGAGGGAGCAGGGTGAATACCGAGGCACTGACCGCCCGGGATGTGGACCGGGCCGCCGCTATCCTGCGCGCCGGCGGGCTGGTGGGCATCCCCACTGAGACGGTGTACGGCCTGGGGGCCAACGGCCTGGACCCGGACGCGGTGGCCCATATCTTTCAGGCCAAGGGCCGGCCCCAGGACAACCCTCTGATCCTGCACATCCCCTCGGCGGACTACCTGGAGCGGTACTGTGAAAAAATTCCGGACCGCGCCTACGCCCTGGCGGAGGCCTACTGGCCGGGGCCGCTGACCATGATTTTAAGGCGGAAACCCATCGTCCCCGACGTGGTAACGGCGGGACTGGACACGGTGGGGATGCGCTGTCCCTTCCATCCGGTGTGCCGCGCCATTCTGGAGGCGGCGGACGTGCCGGTGGCCGCCCCGTCCGGGAACACCTCCGGCCGGCCCAGCCCCACCACCGCCGCCCACATGTGGGAGGACATGGACGGGAAGATCGACGCCATCGTGGACGGAGGTCCCTGTTCAGTGGGGGTGGAGTCCACCATCGTGGACCTGACCGAGACGCCTCCCCGGCTCCTTCGCCCCGGGGGCGTCACCCTGGAGCAGCTGGAGAAGGTGCTGGGCGAGGTGGCGGTGGACCCGGCGGTGACCCGGCTCATGGGGGCGGGGGAGAGGCCCCGGGCCCCTGGCATGAAGTACCGGCACTACGCCCCCAGGGCCCCGGTGACGGTGGTGGCCGGCGATCCCCAAAAGAGCGCCGCCTACATCGCCGCCCACGCCGGGCGGGAGGACGGGGTCATCTGCTTCGACGAGTTCGCCTTTCTCTTCACGGGGCAGGAGGTGGAAAAGCTGGGCCCCGCTGCCGACAAGAGGGAGCAGGCTCGGCACATCTTCGACGCTCTGCGGGCCTTTGACCACACCCAGGTGAAAGCCATCTGGGCTCAGTGCCCCGCCCCCTCGGGCCTGGGGCTGGCCATCACCAACCGGCTGAACAAGGCGGCGGGGTTCCATGTCATCCAGGTGTGACGGCCAAAAAATGGGCTGCAACCAGAGGTTGCGCAGAAAGTGCTTTACATCAGGGGACCCATGCCATACCATGACCTCGAGGTGATTGATATGACGTTGGGGGAAACGTTGCAAAAGCTCCGGAAGGAAAACGGGTTGTCTCAGGAGAAAGTGGCCCGGGTACTGTTTGTCTCCCGTCAGTCGGTATCCAAATGGGAACACGATCAGGCCGAGCCAGGGGTGGAGAACCTGAAGGCGTTGGCCCGCCTCTACGGGGTGACCCTGGACCGGCTGATGGGGGCGGAGCCGCCGGAGCCAGGTGGAGAGCCTGGCGGCCAATCAGCAGGTGCCCCAAAGCCGGCAAGGGAGCCCTCCCGCGCCTACCTGTTCTGGACCGCGCTGCTGCTGGGGCTCACGGTAGCTGTGGGCCTGTTTACCTGGGACAACTACGGCAGATTCGACATCCCCTTTTCCCTGCTTGCCATGGTGGTGGGGATCTGGGTGCGATACCCGGCCATGTGGGTCGTGATCCAATGTATCACGGCAGTGAGCGCCCTTTTGGACGGGATCAGTCTGCTCCTCCTGGGGAACTTTCCCGGCCTGCTGAGTCTGCTTGTCCACAGCGCCTATCTTCTGATCCTGTACACCCCATCCATTCGGAGGCGGTTTCATGTGCTGAAAAGAAAACCTATGACGGTCCTGGGCATCACCGGCCCCACCGGGGCGGGGAAGACCACAGCGCTGATGGTGGTGGAAGAGCTGGGCGGGGCGGTCATCGACTGCGACCAGGTGTACCATAATTTGCTGGAAGGCGATGTTGCTTTACAGGGAAAACTGGAGAGTGCCTTCGGACCCCTGCGGGACGAGCGCAGGGCCATCGACCGGAAAAAGCTGGGGACCATCGTCTTTGGGGACCCGGAGAAGCTGCGCCAGCTCAACGAGATCGCGCAGACGGCCACGGTGGAGCGCACCCGGGCGCTGCTGGAGCGGTACCGGGCCCGGGGGCGGGAGCTGGTGGCAGTGGACGCCATCGCCCTGCTGGAGAGCGGTTTGAAGGAGCTGTGCCAGGCGACCATTGCGGTGATCGCCCCCCCGGAGACGCGGGTGGAGCGCATCATGGCCCGGGAGGGCATCCCCGAGGACTACGCCTGGGCCCGGGTGCGGGCCCAGAGGCCGGATGAATATTTTATCGAGGGGTGCGACTACACCCTTTGGAACGACTGCGCCGGGGCGGAGGAATTTGCACTCCGGGCCAGGACGCTACTGGAACACATTTTGAACGAACAAACGAACAACTGAAGGAGGTCTGAACGATGAAAGACAAGGACATGACCCGGGGCGAGGAGCTGCGAAAGGCCCTGAGCTATGACAGAAAGAACGGCTATGACCGGCTGCTCCCCGGCGAGCGGGAGGCCATGGAGGAGTACTGCGCCGGCTATAAGGAGTTCCTGGACGCGGGCAAGACCGAGCGGGAGTGCGTGGACCGGGCGGTGGCCCTGGCCGAGGCCGCCGGCTTCCGGGCCTATGCGCGGGGCATGGAGCTCAAGCCCGGGGACAAGGTGTACCGGGTGAACCGGGGCAAGTCGGTGATGCTGGCGGTGATGGGAAAGGAGAGCCTGGCGGAGGGGGTCCATATCGCCGCCGCCCACATTGACTCCCCCCGGCTGGACCTGAAGCAGAACCCCCTCTATGAGGCCGACGAGCTGGCCTACTGCAAGACCCACTACTACGGCGGCATCCGCAAGTATCAGTGGGTGACCATCCCCCTGGAGCTCCACGGAGTGGTGGCCCTGAAGAGCGGACAGGTGGTCCGGGTGTCCGTGGGCAACGGGGAGGGGGACCCCCTGTTCACCATCGACGACCTGCTGCCCCACCTGGGGGTGGAGCAGTCCCGCAAGCCCCTGGGGGAGGCCATCCCCGGCGAGAGCCTGAACATCCTGGTGGGCAGCCGGCCCCTGGCCGACGACGAGGGCAAGGACCGGGTGAAGCTCACCGTGCTGGAACTGCTCAACCGGAAGTACGGCATCGTGGAGGAGGATTTCATCTCCGCCGAGCTGTGCGCCGTTCCCGCCTTCCGGGCCTGTGACATCGGCTTCGACCGGTCCATGATCGGCGCCTACGGCCACGACGACCGGGTGTGCGCCTACGCCTGTCTGGCCGCCATCCTCCAGCTGTCCGCCCCGGAGCGCACCGCCGTGTGCGTCCTGGCCGACAAGGAGGAGATCGGCTCCGAGGGGGTCACCGGCATGAAGTCCGCCGCCTTCGATACCTTCATGGAGGACCTGTGCGCCGGGCAGAACGTGCCGGTGCGGGCCTGCTATGAGAAGTCCTTCTGCCTGTCCGCCGACGTGACGGCGGCCTACGACCCCAACTTCGCCGACGTGTACGAGAAGCGCAACAGCGCCTTCGTCAACTATGGCATCGGCCTGTGCAAGTACACCGGCGCCCGGGGCAAGTCCGGGGCCTCCGACGCCTCCGCCGAGCTGGTGGCCCGGGTGCGCCGCACCCTGGACGAGGCCAGCGTGGTGTGGCAGATGGCCGAGCTGGGCAAGGTGGACGCCGGCGGCGGCGGCACGGTGGCCATGTTCATGGCCGAGCGGAACATCGACACCCTGGACGCCGGGGTGCCCGTTCTGTCCATGCACGCCCCCTTCGAGACGGTGGGCAAGCTGGACTGCTATATGACCTTCAAGGGGGCCAAGGCCGTCTTTGAAGAGGCGTAAGGCATAAAAAGAGAAAGGACCGCTGGCGGGGCGGTCCTTTCCCATAAGGAAGTGGAACGCTATGGTACATAAGCTCCTGGGCTGGCTGCGTCGGGACGTGGTGCTCACCGTCTCCCTGGTGCTGGCGGCGGCCTCCTGTCTGGCCGTCCCGCCCAGCGGGGCCTACTGGTCCTACATCGACTATGATACCCTGATCATCCTGTTCTGCCTCATGCTCATCGTGGAGGGGCTGCGGCGGCAGAACGTGTTCCACGCCATCGCCGCCCGGGTGCTCTCCCGGGTGGATACGGCCCGGGGACTGGCCTTCACCCTGATCTTCCTGTGCTTCCTCAGCAGCATGCTCATCACCAACGACGTGGCCCTCATCACCTTCGTCCCCTTCGGGCTCATGATGATGCGCATGGCCGACATGCGGGAGCGGCTGACCTACACCGTCGCCCTCATGACGGTGGCCGCCAACCTGGGCAGCATGCTCACCCCCATCGGCAACCCTCAGAACCTGTATCTCTTCTCCCTGTCCGGCCTGTCCCTGCCCGGGTTCCTGGCCCTCACCGGCCCATTTGCCGCCGGGGCGGCGGTCCTGCTGGCTTTGTGCGTCTTTTTCGGGTACCGGCAGTCCATGCTGACCATCCAGGTGGGGAAGGGGGAGCCTTTGGACCGGAAGTCGGTGGGCTGCTACGGGGCCCTGTTTCTCCTGTGCCTGCTGACGGTGGCGGGCCTCATCCCCCACGCGGTCCTGCTGGTCCTGGTGATCCTGGTCCTGCTGTGGAAGGACCGGACCCTGTTCCGGCAGGTGGACTACTCCCTGATCCTCACCTTCACCTTCTTCTTTATCTTTGTGGGCAACATGAAGCAGCTGGAGGGGCTCCAGGTGTGGATCAGCGGGGCGATGGCGGGGCGGGAGCGGCTGCTGGGGGTGCTGGTCAGCCAGGTCATCAGCAACGTCCCCGCCGCCATGCTCCTGTCCGGGTACAGTTCGGACATCCCCGCCCTCATCGTGGGCACCAACCTGGGCGGCCTGGGCACCCTGATCGCCTCCATGGCCAGCCTGATCTCCTACAAGCAGCTGGCCAACCAATACCCCCACAAAAAGAAGAAGTATCTGGCGGTGTTCACCCTGGTGAACGTGGCCTTCCTGCTGATCTTATACTGGCTGTGAGCCAAGAGGAGGAACTGACATGGACTTCAAGGAGGACGCCTGGCTGGAGCAGTTTGTCCGGGCAGTGACCGAAGCCTTCCCCGGTCGGGTGGAGTGCATCGGCCTCCAGGGCAGCCGGGGCAGGGGAGAGGCCGGACCGGACAGCGACATCGACATGGTGGTCATCCTGGATGAGTTGAAGGAGGACGACTTGGAGC
>CALWYA010000038.1 GCA_944385645.1 uncultured Oscillospiraceae bacterium | reverse complement strand
CCTCATCGGCCCGTGGGCGGCCACATGGGGCCGCCCCTACGGATCCTAACAGACGGGGTGGATGGACGGAAACACCTCATCCGTCACCGCCTGCGGCGGTGCCACCTTCCCCTAAAGGGGAAGGCTGGGACGGCGGGGGCTTGCCCGCCCTACGTGGTTCGCATCATCCGTAGGGGCGGACCTGTGTGTCCGCCCTGCAAAAGCAACACCCCCATGCCGTCAGGCATGGGGGTGTATCGTGTCTTGTGACAGATGGGGTCCGCTTACGCCAGCTTGGCGCCGTTGACCTTGATGCCGGGGCCCATGGTGGCGGCCACGGTGCAGGAGCGGATATACTGGCCCTTGGCGGCGGCGGGCTTGGCCTTGATGATGGCGCCCATGATGGCGTTGAAGTTCTCGGAGAGCTTCTCAGCGCCGAAGGAGACCTTGCCGATGGGGCAGTGGATGATGTTGGTCTTGTCCAGACGGTACTCCACCTTACCGGCCTTGATCTCGTTGACGGCCTTGGTCACGTCCATGGTGACGGTGCCGGCCTTGGGGGAGGGCATCAGGCCCTTGGGGCCCAGGACCTTACCCAGACGGCCCACCACGCCCATCATGTCGGGGGTGGCGACCACCACGTCAAAGTCGAACCAGTTTTCCTTCTGGATCTTCTCCACCAGGTCCATCTCGCCCACATAGTCGGCGCCGGCGGCCTTGGCCTCGTCGGCCTTGCCGGCCTTGGCGAAGACCAGCACCCGCTGGGTCTTGCCGGTGCCGTGGGGCAGGACGATGGCGCCGCGGACCTGCTGGTCGGCGTGCCGGGAGTCCACGCCCAGCTTCACGTGCAGCTCGACGGTCTCATCGAACTTGGCGGTGGCGGTGTCCACCACCAGCTTCATGGCGTCCTCGGTATCGTACAGAGTATTCTTCTCGATCTTCTTGGCGCTGTCGGTATATTTCTTTCCTCTAAACATTCCTGTCCCCTCCTTACTCGCCCACCACGATGCCCATGGAGCGGGCGGTACCGGCGATCATGCTCATGGCGGCCTCGATGCTGGCGGCGTTCAGGTCGGGCATCTTGGTCTCGGCGATCTTGCGCACGTCCTCCTTGCTGATGGTGGCCACCTTGTTCTTGTTGGGCACGCCGGAGGCCTTCTCGATGTTGCAGGCCTTCTTGATCAGCACGGGGGCGGGGGGGGTCTTGGTAATAAAGGTGAAGGAGCGGTCGGCATAGACGGTGATGATGACGGGGATGATCATGCCCACGTCGTTCTTGGTCCGCTCGTTGAACTCCTTGGTGAAGGCGGCGATGTTCACGCCGTGCTGGCCCAGGGCGGGGCCCACCGGGGGAGCGGGGGTCGCCTTGCCGGCGGGGATCTGCAGTTTTACATATCCAGTTACTTTCTGTGCCACGGAAGAGCACCTCCATATCAAAATGTGGTCGGTTGGCGAAAACAGGGCCCAGGCCCGTCTTCTCCCACGTCAGCGGCGCTTGCGCGCCTGTTTTGTCTCTCAGTTGCCGCTTGTCGGTTCGACCTGGTCCAGCTCCAGCTCCACGGGGGTCTCCCGTCCGAACATGGACACCACCACGCGGACCTTGTTGTGGTCCAGGTCGATCTCGTCCACGGTGCCCAGGAAGGACTCCAGGGCGCCGTCGGTGATGCGCACGGTGTCGCCCAGCTGATAGCTGACCACGACCTCCCGCTTCTCCACGCCCAGGGCGGCCACGTCCTCGTCGGACAGGGGGATGGCCTTGTTGCCCTCGCCCAGGAAGCCGGTCACGCCCCGGATGTTGCGCACCACGTGCCAGGTCTCGTCGTTCATCACCATTTTCACCAGCACATAGCCGGGGAACACCTTGCGCTCCACTTCCTTGGGGCCGTTGTCGGTGATCTCGGTGACGGTCTCCAGGGGGATGCTGATCTCGTGGATCAGATCCTGCATGCCCCGGTTCTCCACGTACTTCTCGATGGTGGCCTTCACCGTATTCTCATAGCCGGAATAGGTGTGGACCACATACCAGTTCGCATTGTCAGCCATCTTATCTCACCTTAGCTCAGCGTGGTGATAATCAGGTCGATCGCCGTGCCGGCCAGGAAGTCAAAGATCCAGATGAAGATCCCCACAATGACCACGCAGGCGATGACGATCAGGGTATTGTTGATGGTCTGCTTGCGGGTGGGCCACTGGACCTTCTTCAGCTCGCTCTTCATGTCCTTGAACCACTTGCCGATGCGGCTGAAGAAGCCGGGCTTGGAGTTCTTCTCGGGCTTCTTGTCCTTTTTGGCCTGGGCGGCCTGCTCTACCTTTTCGTTTTCAGCCATTGTTACCCTTCTTTCCTTTCAGCCTTGTGGGACAAATCACTTCGTCTCATTGTGCACAGTGTGCTTTCTGCAGAAGGGGCAGTACTTGTTCAGCTCCAGACGGTCGGGGGTATTCTTCTTGTTCTTCATGGTGTTGTAGTTTCTCTGCTTGCACTCGGAGCACCGGAGGGTGATCTTGATGCGAGCGCCGGCCTTACCTGCCATTTGTCGGCACCTCCTTGTAAAAATTCCGCGGGGACACGGCCCGCTTTTCCAAAAAGAAAACGCCGGACACGGCCCGCTTTTGCCGAATCCAGCGCCCGACGGGCGCGCAGACGCCCGGGGTATGCGGTGGAGTTCGGCCAAATTGCCTCCCTGCTTCCCTTGCGGGCGGAGGGGTCCGCGCCCATCACACCGTAAAAATGCGCGCGGCAAAAAAGCCCCTTTTCACAGGTAAGTGTTATGATACCACAGCCCGCCCCGCCCGTCAAGGACTTTTTTGCGGATTTTTGCCCAAAACAGCGCGGGCCCGGGCCCCGTCTGTTTGGGACGGGGCCCGGACCCGCGCTTTGCCGCCTCTCTTTAACCCTCCGCCACGGGGATGTCCACCCCGCACACGGTCACATAGTCCACCTGGGCCGGGTCGATGATCCGGTCGGGCATATCGTAGATTGGCGTCGTCTCATACTCCATCCGCCGCTCCACATAGCACTCGCCGGCATAGGTGCGGTCCGCTGTCTCAAACCCGTCCTCGCACTCGGAGAGCACCGCCGTCCGGGGCTCGATGACCGTCCCGTCCTTCATGTGGAACTCCACCGTCAGCGCCCCCCAGCAGTCCAGGGTCCCGTAGGAGGGGCGGTAGCCGTCCAGCTCCGTCTTCCCGATATTGGACCCGCCCACGGTGATGGTGCCGGCCTCCGACTCCACGGTCTCGCCCTGCTCGGGCTGGT
The DNA here is from genome assembly GCA_944385645.1 of uncultured Oscillospiraceae bacterium. Taxonomy (GTDB): domain Bacteria; phylum Bacillota; class Clostridia; order Oscillospirales; family Oscillospiraceae; genus Lawsonibacter. Next base: position 7,599 of record CALWYA010000038.1, on the reverse strand, counting down.
AGCCCTCCTCCGCCTTCACCCAGTGGTGGCGGTAGCAGGAGCCGCCCTCCACCCGGGCCACGGCCCGGAAGGGGGAGATGTCCAGCCGGGTGAGGGTGGCGGTGCCGTCCAAATAGGGGACCTCCACATTGGGCTCCAGGCGGATGGTCTGGTTCTCATAGGCCAGCTCCACATCTTCAAAGGTGACGTCTCCCTCCCACAGGGGGATGTCTACCCACTTCTCGGCCTCCCGGTCCCAACCGCTCCAGCACAGGGGCTCCAGGATGATGTCCGCCGTCCTGCCGGCCACCGGGTCCCCTGTGGGCCAGCCGGAGCAGTAGGTGACCGTCCGGCTCTCCTCGTCCCAGTCGACGCTGATCATGCCGCCGCCTCCCGCCTGCTGCACCCCATCTATCATCAGGTCCCAGTAGGTGGACAGGTCCAGATAGTCCGCCGGGGGCTCCCCGGTAAAGTCCGCCGGGGCCTTCATATCCACCCAGATGTAGACCATCTCGTCGTCCCCGGCACACCGGCTCAGGGTGACCTCCCAGTCGTCCGCCTGCCGGGTCTGGCCCACCTCACAGGTGATCTTCTCCAACAGGGTCTCCTCCTCCGGGGAGAAGAAGCGGAACAGTCCGCCCCAGGTCCCGTTGGCTGCCGCCGCCATGGCCCCCACCGTCAGCATCAGGGCGGCCGCCACGGCCACCGCCGCCCCCCGGCCCAGCCGGAAGATCCTCTTTTTCGATTTGTTGTCCATGCTTTCCTCCTGTTCCGCCGCCTGTCTCAGCCGGGCGGCCAAGTCCTGTTTCTCCCGGTCGCTGAACCGCTCCCGGTCCCACTCCTGCTTCCAGCCGCTCATGTCTCCACCTCCAGTTGTTTTGCCAGCAGCTTCCGCCCCCGGCTCAGCCGCTTCCGGGCGCAGGCCGGGGTGCAGCCGCACAGGCTGGCCACCTCGTCCAGGCTGTATCCCTCGTAGTAGAAGAGATACACCGCCGCCCCGTAGTGCCGGGGCAGGGCCCGGACCGCCTCCAGCAGGCCGCCCGCCTCCTCCGGCCGAGCGGGAACCGCCTCGGCCTCCAGAATGGGGACCACCCGCCTGCGCCGGGCGCTCTTCAGCTGGTCCTTGCAGGCGTTCACCGCCGCGCGCAGGATGAAGGCCTTCTCGTGCTCCCCGTCCCGGAACTGTCTGCGGCCCTCCAGCAGCTTCAGAAAGATGTCCTGGCAGATGTCCTGGGCGTCCTCCCGGGTGAGGGAGTAGGACAGGCAGATGCGCAGGATGGGGTCGGCGTAGTCGGCCACAAACCGCTCCGCCTGTCCGGGGCTGTTCCACTCCTCCATGGGCCTCGACCTCCTTTCACCCACAACACGACCCAGCGCCCCCATTTGTGACCGGGCCCCCAAATTTTCTCCGTGCAGGACCGCCGGGGCAATACAAATTGTATTGCCCCGGTGGAAAATCCCGTTTTGTTGTCGTTTTTACGCCCGCCGGCACTCCAGATAGCCGCCCTCCGGCAGCTCCAGATAGACCGGGCCCTCCATGTCCTCCCCGGCGATCCACAGGGGGGCGTCCGGGAACTCGCCCATGTCGGTGTAGACGCAGTCCTCCCCCTCGGCATAGACACCCACCCGGCCCAGGCTCCGGCAGCCCTCCGGCAGGGCGTCCAGCACCCGGTCCTCCCCGTACCAGTGCTGGTAGGACCAGACCCGGTCCCCCTCCTGGACGACCACGATCAGCACCTCCCGGCTGTCATTTGTGGAGGTGTCCCCCGCCGCTCCGGGCTCCCCGGGGCTGGCCTCCATGTCCGGCGCCGAGTCCCCGGAGGACGGGCTGCCGCCCCCCTGGTTCGATGCTGTCGGCGCGCCGCTGGAGGTGCTGGGGCTGGTGCTGTCGCCGGGACCTCCATAGAGATTCTTCCCCACCACGCTCACAACCAGCACCAGGGCCAGACAGGCGGCCAGGGCGGCCCACCGCCTGCGGGCGGGCGCGGCGGGCCTGGCTTGGACGGGCTCCTCCGCCTGGGCGATCAGGTCGTCGTCCAGCAGGCCCATGGCCTCCAGCAGATGTTCTCCGTTCATACCGGCACCCCCTCCCGCTCCAGCTCCGCTCTCAGCCGCTGCCGCACCCGGTGGAGCCTCGACTTCACCTGTCCCTGGGTCAGGCCGAAGCGGGCCCCCAGGTCGGCCAAAGACTCCAAGTAAAAGTACCGGCGGACAAAGAGCTTCCGGTCCAGCTCCCCCTGCCGGCGGAGGAAGGCGGAGATGAGCCGGGCGGTCTCCGCCGCCTCCAGAGCCTCGTCGGGGCGGCGGCGGTCGGGGACGCACTCCTCAAGCTCCTGGAGGGCCAGCTCGGTCTGCCCTCCGCCCCGCTTGGCCGCCCTCTGCCGCCGCCACCGGTCCAGGGACAGGTTCCGGGTCAGCTTGGCGAAGAAGGCGGACAGGATGCTGGGCCGCTGGGGCGGCATGGCGTTCCAGGCCCGCAGCCAGGTGTCGTTGACGCACTCCTCCGCGTCCTCCGCCCGGTTCAGGATGCGCAGGGCAATGGCGTGGCAGTAGGCCCCGTATTTGATCTCGCTCTCGGCGATGGCCTGCTGGGACCGGGCCCAGTACAGGTCGATGATGGCCGCGTCCTCCACGGGTCGTCCCTCCTCTCACATCTGTTTTTTCCTGATCTTCCAGGTTCACATGGCATTTCCATGTCCCAAAATTTTTTGCTGCTCCCGCCCCCTGCGGGAATGGGAGCACGCAGAGGGCTTGGGACCTCTCTATTGTAGTGGAGCTTCTCGCCCGGGGCAAGCCCTCTCATCCAAAAAGACGGGAAAAATCGCCGGAGGTTGCGGCGGTTTTCCAGCTTTTTTCTCCCGCCCCGGAAATTGACATCGGGGCGGTTTCGGCTTATACTAAGGTGTTACTGAACCCCTGCGCCGTCCCTCCGGGGACGGGCGCCAGCTTGAACAGACCAGGGCCCCGGTCTGGGGCCCGTGAATGGAGGATCACCCTATGTGCGGCATTACCGGCTTCGTCTCCCACTCCGCCCCCGACCGGGAGGCCCTGAAGGCCATGGCGGACCGCATCCGCCACCGGGGCCCCGACGACGAGGGCTACTATGTGGATGACACCTGCGCCATCGCCCACCGGCGGCTGTCCATCATCGACCTGGCCCACGGCCACCAGCCCATGACCAGCCCCGACGGGAACTTCGTCCTGGCCTACAACGGCGAGGTGTACAACTTCCAGGAGCTGCGGGAGGAATTGATCGCCCGGGGCTGCTCCTTCTCCACCAACTCGGACACCGAGGTCATCCTCCAGGGCTACGCCCAGGAGGGCCCCGCCTTCACCAAAAAGCTGCGGGGGATGTTCGCCTTCGTGGTGTGGGACCGGGCCAGGCGGGAGCTGTACGCCGCCCGGGACCCCTTCGGCATCAAGCCCCTGTACTACGCCCCCATGGGGGACACCTTCTTCTTCGGCTCCGAGCTGAAGAGCTTCCTGCCCCACCCCGCCTTCCGCAAGGAGCTCAACCCCGAGGCCCTGAAATTCTACCTCACCTTCCAGTACTCCGCCCTGGACGAGTCCTTCCTGAAGGGGGTGTTCCGGCTCCTGCCCGGCCACCAGCTGACCTATCGGGAGGGCCGGGCGGAGATCTCCGCCTACCACGCCTTCTCCTTCCAGCCGGAGGACAAGCCCCTGGACCACTGGGCCCAGGAGATCCGGCAGGTGGTCACCGAGTCGGTGAAGGCCCACGAGATCAGCGACGTGGAGGTGGGCTCCTTCCTGTCCGGGGGCATCGACTCCAGCGTCATCGCCGCCCTGTCCCGGCCGGACAAGACCTACTCGGTGGGCTTTGACCGGGAGGGCTTCGACGAGACCTGCGAGGCCAAGGCCCTGTGTCAGGAGCTGGGCCTGCGGAACATCTCCGAGACCATCTCCGCCCAGGAGTTCTTCGACATCCTGCCCACCATCCAGTACTACGCCGACGAGCCCAACGCCAACCTGTCCACCGTCCCCCTGTACTTCCTGTCCCGGCTGGCCGCCCGGGACGTGAAGGTGGTCCTGTCCGGAGAGGGGGCCGACGAGCTGTTCGCCGGCTATATCACCTACCACACCACCAGGGCCTACCGGGCCTACCGGAAGCTCCCCCTGCCCCTGCGGAAGGGGGTGGCCAAGGCGGTGTCTGGCCTGCCCTATTTCCACGGCCAGGGCTTCCTCACCAAGGCGGCCCGGGCGGTGGAGGACACCTTCGTGGGCCAGGCCTTCATCTTCAACGACGAGGAGGCCCAGCGGGTGCTCCAGCCGGCCTACCGCAGCGGGAAGACCTTCCGGGACATCACCGCCCCCTACTACGCCCAGGTGAAGAACGCCGACGACCTGACCAAGATGCAGTACCTGGATCTCCACCTGTGGCAGCCCCTGGACATCCTGCGCAAGGCCGACCGGATGACCATGGCCAACTCCCTGGAGCTGCGGGTGCCCTATCTGGACCGGGAGGTGTGGAAGGTGGCCCGGGCCATCCCCAGCGAGCTGAAGATGAGCGGCAAGTCCACCACCAAGGTCCCCCTCCGCCAGGCCGCCATCCCCCTGCTCCCCGACGACTGGATCAAGCGGCCCAAGGTGGGCTTCCCTGTCCCCTTCATCCAGTGGCTGCGGGAGGAGAAGTACTACAACTGGGCCAAGGAGCTGCTCAGTCAGGACTATGTGGCCGAATTCTTCGACCGGGACTGCCTGCTGGACCTGCTGGAGCGGCACTACTCCGGCAAGGAAAAGACCCACCGGAAGCTGTACACCGTGCTGTCCTTCCTCATCTGGTACCAGGTGTACTTCCCCGAACGGTGCGGGGCCCAGCCCTTTGTGCCGGCACAGTAAATAAGTAAAACAGTCCCGGGGCGCCGCGCGCCCCGGGACTGTTGTTTTCCCGCCCCCCTCAGGGGTTATATAAGATCATGTGCAGTACCGTCTTCTCCTCCCCCAGGCTCCGGTAGCTGTGGACCACGTCCCCGGGGAAGCGCACGCTCTCCCCCGGCCCCACGGTCAGGGTCCGCTCCGCCGTGGCGATCTCCAGGCCGCCGGAAAAGACGGTGACGAACTCCGCCGTCCCCCGCAGGTGGGGCTCGGAGCGCCAGCTGCTCCCCGGCTCCAGCTCCATGTAGTACACCGAGAAGCGCCGGTCCTCGTCGTCGGGGAAGATGGAGTAGTTCTTCACCCTCCCCCCGTCCTCCAGGATGGGCTGCAGGTCGGCGGGGCGCACCACCTCATAGGGGGCCTTGGGGCTCATGGTCAGGGCGTGGAAGGGGACCTTCATCCCGTTGGACAGCTTCCACAGGGTGGACAGGGTGGGGTTGCCCTCCCCCCGCTCCACCTGGGCCACCATGCTCCGGCTCACCCCGCTCAGCCTTGCCAGCTCCTCCATGGTCAGCCCCCGCTCCTCCCGCAGCCGCCGGATGTTCCCGGCCACGATCTCGTTCATCCGCTCCAAAACTTTGCCCTCCCGCTTGACATTATATCGGACATATTATATCATTATATTGTGCATTTCACAGTTCCGTTTTCTGCCGTCTTTTCTTTCCCCATTTGAATTTGTGCCCCCAGGCACATTTTTCCCCGGTAACCGCCCCCTGCGGAGGCGGGAATACCCGAACGAATTGGGTCTCTTTTATTGTACAATACGGGCCGCCAAAAGGGAAGGGAAACTTCCCCGGCCCAACGAAAGGAGCAGGCACAGTATGCAGTATGACTTTGACCGGCCCATCGACCGCACCCGGGACATCTCCATCAAGTGGTCCCCCCAGCTGCGCCGGGAGATGTACGGCGAGGCGGACATTCTCCCCATGGGCATCGCCGACATGGACTTCCCCACCGCCCCCGCCGTGGCCCGGGCGGTCCAGGCCCGGGCCGCCCACGAGACCTACGGCTACGGCTATCTGGCCCCGGAGTTTCTGGACGCCTGCGTCCGCTGGCAGCGGGAGCGCCACGGCTGGGACATCCGGCCCGACTGGATTATCTACACCCCCGGGGTCAACATGGCCCTGGTGTGCGCCCTGGAGATGTACACCCAGCCGGGGGAGGGGGTCATCATCCAGTCCCCGGTGTACTACCCCTACTACGACTATGTGAACGGCACCGGCCGAAAGCTGGTCCTGAACCCCCTGGTCAACCGGGAGGGCCGCTATGAGATGGACTTCGCCCGGCTGGAGGAGCTGGCCGCCGACCCCCGCAACAAACTGATGCTCCTGTGCAGCCCCCACAACCCGGTGGGCCGGGCCTGGACCCGGGCGGAGCTGGAGCGGGTGGGCCGCATCTGTCTGGACCACGGGGTGATGCTGGCGGTGGACGAGATCCACGCCGACCTGGTGCTGCCCCCCAACCGGCACATCCCCTTCGCCTCCCTCTCCCCGGAGCTGGCCCAGCACTGCATCATCTGCACCTCCCCCTCCAAGACCTTCAATCTGGCGGGGCTGCTGGTGTCCGACATCATCATCCCCAGCGATGAGATCCGGGCGGCCTTCCGGAAGAAGATGGCCCCCTACTACCTGTGGCCGGGCAACTTCGGCACGGCGGCCCAGATCGCCGCCTACACCGAGGGGGGACCCTGGCTGGACCAGCTGCTGGACTATCTGGCGGGCAACGCCCGGTATATCGCCGACTTTCTGGCCCAGAATCTGCCCCGGGTGAAGTACCGCGTCCCCGAGGCCACCTATCTGGCCTGGCTGGACTGCCGGGACCTGGGCCTGACCCCGGAGGCGCTGTGGGACCGGATGCTCCACCGGGCCAAGGTGGCCCCCGACAACGGGGTTCTCTTCGGCCCCCAGGGGGAGGGGGACGGCTTCCTGCGGCTGAACTTCGCCTGTCCCCGCGCCCAGCTCCAGGAGGCTCTCACCCGCATGGCCGGTGCCCTGGGCGATCTATGATCTCCCCGCATTCCGCCGCGCAGCGGCGGGAAAGTAACGGCATTTTTGAAGGCAGTCGGAAAAGTCCTGGGACTTTTCCGACTGCCTGAAAAATCCGGCGGCCTGACGGCCGCCGGATTTTTGCTTCTTTTTCCCGGTTCTGCAAGGTTTTGGCCCCCTTTCCGGCAAACTCCACGATTTTTCCGCCGTTAAGCCGGCGTTTTTCTTCATTCCGCTCCGTTAAAAAAGTGTTAAGATTGTGGTTTTTCCCGTGAAAAAGCAGTATCATATTCCAGGGATCGTGGAATCCCTTTTTTGCCATGCGGCCCGCGTCAAATTGCAAAACGGGGCCCGGCAGTTTCCCGAAAGGCTGGAATTTCTTTTATGAGTCTGCGCGTAGGCATCGACATCGGCTCCACCACCGTAAAGGTGGCGGTGCTGGACGAATATAACAAGCTGCTGTTCCGCTCCTATGAGCGGCACTACTCCAAGACCCGGGAGCGCACCCTGGAGACCCTGAACTCCATCCGGGACCTGCTGTCCGGGCGGGACATTCAGGTGACCATCACCGGCTCCGCCGGCCTGGGGGTGGCCAACGCCTCGGGCATCGACTTTGTCCAGGAGGTATATGCCACCGCCGCCGCCGTCAACACCTACATACCGGGCACCGACGCGGTCATCGAGCTGGGGGGCGAGGACGCCAAGATCATCTTCTTCGGCGGCGCCCTGGAGGAGCGGATGA
>CALWYA010000037.1 GCA_944385645.1 uncultured Oscillospiraceae bacterium | reverse complement strand
GGCGAGGGGCTCGGCGACGCCTCCCCCATCAAGACGGAGAAGGTCCCCTGTCACGACCAGCCCCAGTCCATGGTGGTGGATCTGCCCCCCATGTCCACGGTGATCTACCGCTGTGTCCGCAAGAATCCCGTCCGCAAGCCCAAGAGCGAGGAGAAGAAGCCCGCCCAGGGCCAGAAGAAGGCCCCCGCGAAGAAGGCCGCCTCGACCGCGAAAGCGCAGAAGGCCCCCGCCAAGCAGGCGGCCTCCGCCGAAGTCTCCCCGAAGGTCCCCGCGAAAAAGGCCACCGCGACCGAAACATCCCAGAAGGCCTCCTCCAAGAAATCCACCCCCGCCCCCAAGGCGGCCCCGGAGGAGCCCGCTGTCAAGAAAGCCCCCCGGAAATCCAAAAAGTCCAATTGACCGCCGTCTATCCCGGGCGGACCCCCGGCCAGATACCGGACCCGCCCCCGCGCCCGAAACAGATAAGAGGTGAACAGCATGAAAAAAGAAGTTGTGGCCATGTTGCTGGCAGGCGGGCAGGGGAGCCGTCTCTACGCCCTCACCAGCCACGTGGCCAAGCCCGCCGTCCCCTTCGGCGGGAAGTACCGCATCATCGATTTTCCCCTGTCCAACTGCGTCAACTCCGGCATTGACACCGTGGGTGTGCTGACCCAGTACCGCCCGCTGGAGCTGAACAGCTACATCGGAAACGGACAGCCCTGGGACCTGGACCGGTCCGACGGCGGCGTCCACATCCTGCCCCCCTACATGCGGGAGGGGGACCAGGGCACCTGGTACAAGGGCACCGCCAACGCCATCTATCAGAACATCGGCTTCCTGGACCTGTATGACCCCGACTATGTGGTCATCCTGTCCGGCGACCACATCTACAAGATGGACTACTCCGACATGGTGGCCCAGCACAAGAAGACCGAGGCCGCCTGCACCATCTCGGTGCTGGAGGTCACCCTGGAGGAGGCCACCCGCTTCGGCATCATGAACGCCCACCCCGACGGCCAGGTCTACGAGTTCGAGGAGAAGCCCAAGCACCCCAAGAGCACCCTGGCCTCCATGGGCATCTATGTGTTCACCTGGTCCAAGCTCCGGGAGTACCTCATCGCCGACGAGGCCGATCCCAACTCCTCCAACGACTTCGGCAAGAACATCATTCCCAACATGCTCGCCGCCGGCGAGAAGCTGATGACCTACCGCTTCTCCGGCTACTGGAAGGACGTGGGCACCATCGACTCCCTGTGGGACGCCAACATGGACCTGCTGGCTCCCCGCAGCGGCATCAACCTGTACGACCCCAGCTGGCCCATCTACGCCCGCTCCCCCATCAAGCCGCCCCACATCACCGGCCCCAACGCCGTGGTGTCCCACTCCCTGGTCACCGGCGGCAGCCAGGTGGACGGCCGGGTGGAGAACTCGGTGCTCTTCCACTCGGTCACCGTGGAGGAGGGCGCCCATGTGGAGTACTCCATCCTCATGCCCGGCGCCGTAGTGAAAGCGGGGGCCACCGTGTCCTACGCCATCGTGGCGGAAAACGCAGTGGTGGAGGCGGACGCCCGGGTGGGCGCGCCCCCCAATGCCGACCCCAAGTGGGGCATCGCCGTGGTGGCCAGCGGGGTCACCATCGGGGAAAAGGCCACCGTCTCCCCCAGCGCCATGATCCGTACCGACGTGAAAGGAGGTGAGCAGGCATGAACGATCTGCACGGCATTTTGTTCGCCTACCGCTCCAACAGCAACCTGGGTGAACTGACTCGCCCCCGGAATACCTGCTCCCTGCCCTTCGGCGGCCGGTACCGCCTGGTGGACTTCATGCTGTCCAACTATGTGAACGCCGGCATCACCGACGTGGGCCTCATCGTCCACGAGAGCTACCAGTCCCTGCTGGACCATGTGGGCTCGGGCAAGGACTGGGAGCTGTCCCGGAAGCACGGCGGCCTGCGCATCCTGCCCCCCTTCGGCTATGTGGGCAAGGGCGGCGGCGAGTACCGGGGCAGCATGGAGGCCCTGTCCGGCGTCTACTCCTACTTACAGAACATCCGCCAGGACTACGTGATCCTGGCCTGGGGCGACGTGGCGGTCAACCTGCCTGTGGCCCAGATCTTCCAGCAGCACCTGGACACCGGCTCTGACATCACCCTGGTGTGCACCCCCAACTACTGCGGCACCTCGGGCAACTGCGAGTATGTCACCCTGGACCAGAACGGGCAGGTGAACGACCTGGCCATCCACCCCTCCACCGGCGTGGGCCTGGAGTCCCTGGAGGTCTATATCATGTCCAAGGACCGGCTGCTGGAGATCGTGGAGTACTGCACCACCCACAACATCTACAGCTTCAGCCGGGGCGTGCTCCAGCCCCACCTCCACGAGCTGAAGATCATGCCCTACATCCACCAGGGCTATGTGGCCCGCTTCCCCTCGGTGAGCGGCTACTTCAACAACTCCATGGATCTGCTGAAGCCCGAGGTGCGCGCCGACCTGTTCAACCCCGACCGGCCCATCCGCACCAAGGATCAGTCCAACCCCTCCACCTACTACGGCCCCGACGCCGTCTCCCGGCAGTCCCTGGTGGCCGACGGCTGCTACATCGAGGGCGAGGTGGAGAACTCCATTCTCTTCCGCGGGGTCACCGTGGAGGCCGGGGCCAAGGTGAGCAACAGCGTCCTCATGCAGGGCACTGTCGTGAAGGCCGGCGCCTCCCTGTCCTATGTGATCGCGGACAAGAGCGTGAAGATCAACGAGAACCGCTCGCTCATGGGGCACAGCACCTATCCCCTGGCCATCGCCAAGGACTCCATCGTCTGAATCCTGCGCGCCCCAGGCGCCTTTCCCCCCGGAGAGGCGCCTGACGCGCACCAGCCATGAATTTTTGGGAAAAGAGGGATCGCGTATGAAAATTCTGTTTGCCGCCTCCGAGGTAGCTCCGTTCATCAAGACGGGCGGTCTGGCCGACGTGGCCGGCTCCCTGCCCCAGGCGCTGGCCGCCGCCGGCCACGAGGTCAAGGTCATCCTCCCCCTGTACGAGGGCATCGGCCAGGAGTGGCGGGAGCAGATGACCTTCCTGAAGTATTTCAATGTCACCCTGGCCTGGCGGCAGGTGTACTGCGGCGTGTTCCAGCTGGAGCGGGAGGGCGTCACCTACTGGTTCATCGACAACGAGTATTACTTCAAGCGCTGGCAGATGTACGGCCACTTTGACGACTGCGAGCGGTTCGCCTACTTCTCCCGGGCCATCATCGAGACGCCGGGCCAGCTGGACTGGGCCCCCGACATCATCCACTGCAACGACTGGCAGACCGCCCTGGTCCCCGTCTACCTGCTGGAGGAGAAGTACCGGATTCCCCAGCTGGGGGGCGCCCGGACCGTGTTCACCATCCACAACATCGAGTACCAGGGCCGCTACGGCGACCAGGTACTCCAGGACGTCATCGGCCTGGACAAGAGCTACTTCAACGAGGGGATGCTGGCCTACCACCGGGACGTGAACCTGATGAAGGGCGCCATCATGGCCTCCAACTTCGTCACCACCGTCTCCCCCACCTACGCCCAGGAGCTGCGCACCCCCTTCTACGCCCACGGCCTGGACGGGGTCATCAACCAGCAGAGCTTCAAGCTGGAGGGCATCCTCAACGGCATCGACACCGCCCTGTACGACCCGGCCACCCACACCGGCCTGGCGGCCAACTTCACCGCCAAGGCCCCGGTGAAGGGCAAGGCGGCCTGCAAGCAGGCCCTGCAGCAGGCGGTGGGCCTCCAGGAGCGGCCCGACGTGCCTATCATCGCCTGCATCTCCCGCCTGGTGGGCCACAAGGGCTTCTCCCTGGTCACCGACGCCCTCCAGGACATCATGGGTATGGACGTGCAGATGGTGGTGCTGGGCACCGGCGACTGGCAGTATGAGGAGGCCTTCCGCCACGCCCAGGGGCAGTACCCCGGCCGCTTCGCCGCCCAGATCACCTACTCCGCCCCCCTGTCCATCATGATCTACGCCGGGGCCGACCTGTTCCTGATGCCCTCCATCAGCGAGCCCTGCGGCCTGTCCCAGATGATCGCCATGCGCTTCGGCACCATCCCCGTGGTGCGGGAGACCGGCGGTCTGAAGGACACCGTCACCCCCTACAACAAGTTCGAGGGGACCGGCCGGGGCTTCACCTTCGCCAACATCAGCGCCGGGGATATGACCTGGGTGCTGCGGGAGGCGGTGGACCTGTACTACAACAACAAGAAGGCCTGGCGCGGCCTGCAGAAGGAGAGCATGACCGCCGACTTCTCCTGGGCCCACTCCGCCCAGCAGTATCTGGACATCTATCAGCGCATCCTGGGCTGACCCTTTCGCCCTCAGCGGCCCCCGCTTGGCGGGGGCCGCTTTTCCCTGTTTTCTTTGTGCAAAGCATTGGGAAATCTCTTGATTTTCAGCCATCTTGCGGCTTTCTGCCCATTGACGCTCTCCAGGAAATCTGATAAAATCTACAAGGTTTCCAACCTGTTTTTGCAAGCTTTCCTGCGGGAAAGCTTATCATTTGATAGGAGGCATACTTCATGGCGGAATATACCAAGTCCCAGCTGACCGAGATGATCGTGGGCAAGCTGCAGCGCAATTTCGGCCGGACCGTGGACGACGCCACCCCTCACCACATGTTCAAGGCCTGCGCCCTGGTCCTGCGGGACATCATGTCCCAGCGGCAGATCGAGACCAGCAACCAGGTCTGGGAGAATCAGGAGCGGCAGGTCCACTACCTGTCTCTGGAATTCCTCATGGGCCGCTCCCTGGAAAAGAACGCGTTCAACCTGGGCCTGCTGGGCACCCTCCGGGACGCCCTGGAGGGCATGGGCTTCTCCGCCTCCGACCTGTTCGAGATGGAGCCCGACGCCGGCCTGGGCAACGGCGGTCTGGGCCGTCTGGCCGCCTGCTACCTGGACTCCATGACCACCCTGGAGATCCCCGCCACCGGCTACTCCATCTGCTACGAGCTGGGCATCTTCAAGCAGAAGATCATCGACGGGCAGCAGGTGGAGCTGGCCGACAACTGGCTGGGCCTGGGGGACGCCTGGCTCATCCCCAAGCTGGATGAGACCGAGGAGGTCCGCTTCGGCGGCAAGGTGGAGGACGAGTGGGACGAGAACGGCGTCAACCACCCCAAGCAGGTGGGCTACACCACCGTTCTGGCCATCCCCCGGGACATGGAGATCGCCGGCTATCAGACCAAGCACACCAACACCCTGCGCCTGTGGGACGCCAAGAGCCCCGTCCCCGTGGACATGTCCCTGTACTCCCGGGGCGAGTACCTGAAGGCGGTGGAGCAGCAGGCCATGGCCGAGGTCATCGCCAAGGTCCTCTACCCCGACGACAACCACTACGAGGGCAAGTCCCTGCGCCTGAAGCAGCAGTACTTCTTCGTCTCCGCCACTGTGCAGTCCATCGTGCGCAAGCACCGGGCCCAGTACGGCACCCTGCGCAACTTCCACGAGAAGCACGTCATCCAGATCAACGACACCCACCCCACCCTGGTCATCCCCGAGCTCATGCGCATCCTGCTGGACGTGGAGGGCTACTCCTGGGACGACGCCTGGCACATCGTCACCCACACCGTGTGCTACACCAACCACACCGTCCTGGCCGAGGCCCTGGAGCGCTGGCCCCAGCAGCTCATCGAGACCCTCCTGCCCCGGATCTGGCAGATCCTCAAGGAGATCGCCCGCCGCTACCAGAACGAGCTGCAGAACCGCTACGGCAATGACACCGGCAAGATCGCCCACATGGCCATCATCTGGGGGGGCGAGGTGCGCATGGCCAACCTGTGCGTGTGCGCCTGCCAGGCCATCAACGGCGTGTCCGCCCTCCACTCGGAGATCCTGAAGCGGGAAGTATTCCACGACGCCTATCTGGCCCAGCCGGACAAGTTCAAGAATGTCACCAACGGCATCGACCACCGCCGCTGGCTGTCCCAGATCAACCCCAAGCTGGACGCCCTCATCCGCTCCAAGGCGGGCAAGGACAAGTACCTGCTCCACCCCGAGGCCCTGAAGAACCTGGAGAAATACCGGGACGACGCCTCGGTCCTCAACGAGCTGGACCGCATCAAGAAGGAGAACAAGCGTCTGTTCTCCGCCTATCTGGCCCGGGAGTCCGGGGTCATCCTCAACACCGACGCCGTCTTCGACGTCCAGGTGAAGCGTCTGCACGAGTACAAGCGGCAGCTGCTCAACGTGCTGCACATCGTCTACCTCTATCAGCAGCTGCGGGACAACCCCAACATGACCTTCACTCCCCAGACCTTCCTGTTCGGGGCCAAGGCGGCCCCCGGCTATCACGTGGCCAAGGAGATCATCCACCTGATCAACTCCCTGGCTGACCAGATCGCCCACGACCCCATCTGCAAGGATAAGCTCCAGGTGGTCTTTTTGGAGAACTACCGGGTCTCCCTGGCGGAGAAGCTCATGCCCGCCTCCGAGCTCAGCGAGCAGATTTCCACCGCCGGCAAGGAGGCCAGCGGCACCGGCAACATGAAGTTCATGATGAACGGTGCCCTGACCATCGGCACCCTGGATGGGGCCAACGTGGAGATGCACCAGCAGCTGGGGGACGAGAACATCTTCCTGTTCGGCCTGACCGCCGAGGAGGTCAACGAGCGCAAGCGCCAGGGCTACCGCCCCCTGGACCTCTACCAGCACAACCCCGCCCTGAAGCGGGTCATCGACCAGATCGCCGCCGGCTTCCGGGACGGCGTCTCCTACCAGACCCTGACCAACCGGCTGCTCTTCGGCGCCGGCGGGAGCATGGCCGACGAGTATATGCTGCTGGCCGACTTCGACAGCTACTGCGACGCCCACCGCCGCTCCCTGGAGGCCTACGCCGACCGGAAGCGCTGGAATCAGATGTCCCTCATCAACATCGCCCGGTCCGGCATCTTCGCCGCCGACCGCTCCATCCGGGATTACGCCCGGGACATCTGGCACGTCCCCACCAGGAAATAAACTGGCCTGTTCTCTTCCTGCGGCAACGCGCGGCGGCCAAAAGCCGCCGCGCGTTGCCTGTTTTTCATTTTCGATTTTTCATCCATTTTACGATAGCCCGCTTGCCCCCATCTCCGGGCTCTGCTATCCTTAATAAGAGGATCGTCCCCTCCAGGCGGCGGTCTCAACTGCATAAGAAAGGTGGAATTGCTCCATGAAACACAGCAAAAGGGCCCTGTCCGTGCTCCTCGCCATGACTGCGGCCCTGTCCCTTTCCGCCCCCGCCCTGGCGGCCGGACCCGCGGACCCCAAGGCGGGGGACATCGTCATCCTCCACACCAACGACGTCCACTGCGGCATCGAGGACGGCCTCTCCTATGCCGGCGTGGCCGCCTACGCCAAGGAACTAGAGGCCGTCGTGGGGGAGGAAAACCTCACCCTGGTGGACGCGGGCGACGCGGTCCAGGGAGGCCCCATCGGCACCCTGACCCAGGGGGAGTACCTGGTGGACATCATGAACCAGGTGGGCTACGACATCTTTACCCCCGGCAACCACGAGTTTGACTATCAGATTCCCCGGCTCCTGGAGCTCACCGGCATGATGGACGCCCAGGTGGTCTCCAGCAACTTTGTGGACCTTTCCACTGGTGAGAGCGTCTTTTCCCCCTACGCCGTGCTGGACTACGGCGAGGTTCAGGTGGGCTACGTGGGCATCACCACTCCAGAGTCCTTCACCAAGTCAACCCCCGCCTACTTCCAGGATGAGAACGGCAATTACATTTACGGCTTCTGCGAGGGCAATAGCGGCCAGGACCTGTATGACAACGTTCAGGCCAGCGTGGACGCAGCCCGGGCGGAAGGGGCCGACTATGTAGTGGCGGTAGCCCACCTGGGGGTGGAGGAGACCAGCGCCCCCTGGCGCTCCACCGACGTCATCGCCAACACCACCGGCATCGACGTAATGATCGACGGCCACTCCCACACCGCCATCGACGGCCAGGCGGTGGCCAACGAAGCGGGCGAGACCGTCCTTCTGAACCAGACTGGCACCAAGCTGGCCGCCATCGGCCAGATCGTCATCGACCCCGCTACCGACGAGATCACCGCCGGCCTGGTTACCGACTACGCGAACCGGGACGCCGACACCCAAGCCTTCCTGGACACCATCAACGCCGAGTTTGACGACGTGCTCAGCCAGGTGGTGGCCCGCACCGACGTAGCCCTCACCACCGTGGACCCCACCACCGGCGCGCGTATCATCCGCAATCTTGAAACAAACCTGGGCGACCTGTGCGCCGACGCCTACCGCTCCGTACTAGACGCCGACGTGGCCCTGGTAAACGGCGGCGGCATCCGGGCGGACATCCCCGCCGGTGACATCACCTACGGCCAGATCATCAGCGTCCACCCCTACAGCAACCAGGCCACCTCCGTCCGGGCCACCGGCCAGCAGCTGCTGGACGCCCTGGAGATGGGCGCCCGGAACACTCCCGGCGAAAACGGTGGCTTCCTCCAGGTCTCCGGCATGACCTACACCATTGACACCACGGTCCCCTCCAGTGTGGTCACCGACGACAAGGGCAATTTCCTCCGGGTAGACGGAGAATACCGGGTGCAGGACGTCACCGTGAATGGCGCCCCCCTGGACCTGACTGCCACCTACGTGGTGGCCTCCCATGACTATATGCTCCTGGACGGCGGCGACGGCATGGTCATGTTCCAGGGGGATGAGGTGGTCAAGGACCGGGTCATGCCTGACAACGAGGTACTCATCCAGTACATCCGGGATGGGCTGGGCGGCGCGGTAGGGGCCCAGTACGCTGACCCCTACGGCCAGGGCCGCATTACCGTCCTCACCCAGACCGAGGCCCCCGAGCAGCCTGACGGGCCCGAGGCCCCTGCGGAGCCCGAGACCCCCGACGAGCCCCCGCAGCCCGCCGGAACTTACACTGTTCAGGCCGGCGACTGCCTGTGGAACATCGCCGCCCGTCAGCTGGGCGACGGCCGGCGGTGGAATGAGATTTACCAGCTGAACCAGGACATCCTCTCCGACCCCAACCGCATCTACGTGGGCCAGGTGCTGGACCTGCCCGCAGCGTAATCTCCCCCGGACAGACAGCGGCGCGCCCTTTTCCTTCCTGACAAACCAGTGCCCGCCCCCTTGGGGGCGGGCACTGCCGCGTCTTATCCGTACTCCAGGTCCTGGAGGACGATCTTCCCCTCCGCCCGTGTCCGGTCCATGTCGATGAGCCGCTGGTTGGCGCTGCCCCGGAAGAGGAGGGTCAGGTCCCGCTCCGCCTCCACATAGGGCCCGTCCACCAGGATGTCGGTCACCGCCAGCAGCCGCCGGGTGCCCTCGTCCTGCCGCTCCCACAGCTGCTCCAGGGTATAGCCGGTATAGGTCATCACCGACTTGCCCAGGGCCTTCACCCGCTCCCCCAGCGCCGCCAGGGCCGCCGGCTGACAGAAGGGCTCGCCCCCGGAGAAGGTCACCCCCGCCAGATGGGGGTTCTCGGCCACCGCCTGATACAGCTGGTCCACCGTCACCTCATAGCCCCCGTCAAAGGGGTGGGACTGGGGGTTGTGGCAGCCGGGGCAGTGGTGGGGGCACCCCTGGACGAAGACCACAAACCGGAAGCCGGGCCCATCCACGATGGACTCCGGCTCCGTTCCGCACAGGCGCAGGGTGTCAGCCCGCCCGCCGCTGTTCATTTCGGGTCAGACCGTGCTTCACCCGGTCCTCCACCTCCGCTCGCTTGGCGTCGTTGAAGCGGTCCAGGGTGCCTACCAGATAGCCGGTGATCCGGCGGATGCGCTCGAAGTCCACGCCCTCGCCCACCTGTCCATTCACATTTTTCACCAGAGTGTTCATTGTGCCGTCTCCTTTATGTCAAAGTTAATAGTCCTTGCAGGCTTTTTCGCCCTTCCCGGAGGGAACGCTCCCTCAGTGGGTGCAGTCATAGGGCACCGGGATGCTGGGATACTTCTTGCGCAGCTCGTTGAGCCGCTCCACGCTCACCGGCTCCCCCGCCCGCCGGCCGCACCGGGGGCACACGTCGTCGATGACGCCGGTGTAGCCGCACACCGGGTCCCGGTCCACCGGGTGGTTCACCGAGCCGTAGCCCACCCCGTTCTCCTTCATACACCGGATGATCTCCTCGAAGGCCTGGGGGTTCTTGCAGGTGTCCCCGTCCAGCTCCACATAGCTGATGTGGCCGGCGTTGGTCAGGGCGTGATAGGGGGCCTCGATCTCGATCTTGGTGAAGGCGCTGATGGGGTAGTACACCGGCACGTGGAAGGAGTTGGTGTAGTACTCCCGGTCGGTCACCCCGGGAATGACCCCGTACTTCTTCTGGTCGATGCGGACGAACCGCCCGCTGAGCCCCTCGGCGGGGGTGGCCAGGAGGGTGAAGTTCAGCCCCATCTCCTCCGACTTCCGGTCGCAGAAGGCCCGCATCCGGGAGATGATCTCCAGGCCCAGCCGCTGGGCGGCCTCGCTCTCCCCGTGGTGCTTGCCGACCAGGGCCTTCAGGGTCTCGGCCAGGCCGATGAACCCGATGCTCAGGGTGCCGTGCTTGAGCACCTCGGCCACGCTGTCGTCGGGCCCCAGCTTGTCCGAATCCAGCCAGACCCCCTGCCCCATGAGGAAGGGGTAGTTGCGCCCCTTCTTGGAGCACTGGATCTTGAACCGGTGGAGCAGCTGCCGGGTGACCAGCTCCATCATGGCGTCCAGCTTCTGATAGAAGACCTCGATGTCCCGGTGGGCCTCGATGCCCAGGCGGGGCAGGTTGATGGAGGTGAAGCTCAGGTTGCCCCGGCCGCAGGTCACCGCCTTGCTGGGGTCGTGGACGTTGGCCATCACCCGGGTGCGGCAGCCCATGTAGGCCACCTCGGTGTTATAGTCCCCCTCCCGGTAGAAGGACAGGTTGAAGGGGGCGTCCAGGAAGCTGAAGT
>CALWYA010000036.1 GCA_944385645.1 uncultured Oscillospiraceae bacterium | reverse complement strand
GACTTTTTCGACAGCCTGAACGCCCCCGGGCGGCCATGGGCCGCCCGGGGGCGTTCGTGTTTCCGGAAGCTCATGTCTCCTCGTCCCAGAACAGGGCGTACCCCTCTCCGGGCAGGCCGTGGGCCTCCAGCCAGGCCAGGGTGTGCTCCGCCTGGGGATTGAGGGCAATGCTCACCGTCTCTCTCTCCTGGCTGGCCGTTGTGGTCAGACCCTGATAGTCCTCCCGCTCCATGGGCTTCTCCCAATAAAACTGCAGGCTGGGCCACAGATCGGCGGTGGAGTCCCCATCCTCCGGCAAGAACAGGCTGTGATTCCCCAGCGTTCCCTCCCGGAAGTCCTGGCGCACCGCCTCCCAAAGCCGCAGCAGGTCGGCGGTGGACTGTTCCAGATAAATGGAGTCCCAAAAGTCCTCCTGCACCTGGTACACATCGTACAGGTCCGCCTCGGTGAGCCGCCACCCCTCCACCTTGTCGAAGCCGTACAGCTGCTCGGTGAGGGTCCGGTCCTGAAGGATCTGGTCGGCCTGCCACGTGAGGGTACCTTCCCGGTCGATCTCGTCCCGGAAGACGGGGACGGAGTAGTACTGCCGGCTGAGGGTGGAGCCGTTTTCCAGGCGATAGGTCACCCACAGGGAGATATAGTCGTCTCCGGCCTCCGTGCCGGCCCGCTCCCGCTCGTTGACCATAGCCTGATGCAGGGCGGTCACCTGTTCGATGATCTCCCGGTCAGAGGTGACCAGCTCCAACCGGCCACTGTCGCCGGGATAGCCCATGCCGGCGTCCGCCTCCATGGAGATCACCCGGTCCGGGTCTGGCACCCGGGTCACCACCCCAAACAGGTCAAAGACGCACACGGCGCACAGGAAGGCCATCACCGCCATCGCCGCCGCGCACCCCTTCCAGGCCCGGAGCACCCGGAAGGACTTCTTCAGCAGCATCTCGGCGGCAAAGTAGCCCGCCGCGGTCCACAGCAGGACGCAGACCACCAGGACGGGGGTGGAGTCGGTATTGTACCAGCCCAGGATCTGGGTGGTGAACACCCCCAGGCACAGGCCGGAGCAGAGGGCCACCCCGTATTTGAACACCGGCCGCACCAGGGGGACGGAGACCACGTCCCCGGCGCTCTCCACCTGCCGGCCCCTGTACACCCACAGGGCCAGCAGGGCGAACACCACCCCGATCCCCGCGTACAGGGCCACGAACTGGGGGGCGGCCAGGCCCCGGACCAGAGCTCCGTCATCGTACACGTCTCTGACGCCCCAGTAGCAGGCCTGGCGCAGCAGGCTGACCGGGGTGAGGAACTCCACCCAGGCGGGCAGGTAGTTGGCCTGATAGCCGTAGAAGAACTGCTCCATCAGGGCGGTCACCAGGAAGTTGACCACCATGGCCAGCCAGTTCAAAATGGCGTAGAACACCGGCAGGGCCAGCAGCTGGCCGGTGAACATGGCGCAGAAGCAGGCAAAGGAGTAGAAGAACAGGCATACCCCGCTCATGCAGGCCAGCCAGATCCCCACCGCGGGCAGGGCCTGGCCCCAGCCCCAGCTGGGCACCACCGCCATCCCCACCGCCAGGGTCACCAGGGCCACGGCGGCCAGGGGGAGGACCAGCATGGTCAGCCCGGCCAGGTACTGGGAGAGGAACAGCCCCTCCCGCCGCAGGGGCAGGGCGTGCATCATGCAGGCGGAACGGGCGGAGTAAAGATAGCTGAACACCGCCATGGCGGCCAGCACCCCCACCAGGGCGGCCAGCCACACGCCCACCTCCTGCAGGCTGAGGATCTCCTGGAAGTTCTCCACCAGGGCGGAGTCCGACCGGCCCTCCCGGACCCAGTCGAAGTAGCGGCTGAGCTGGCTGAGGGGGAGCAGGAGCAGCCACAGCACCCCCCACAGGGTCCACAGGGGCCAGAAGCGGGTCAGGGTCTTGCGGTACAGGGCGGAGTTAAAGCACGATGTCCCGGACGCCATAGTCCTCACCTCCCATCTCATAGATAAAGATCTCCTCCAGGGACAGGGGCAGGGCCTCCAGCAGGAGGGGGTCATAGGCGGCCATGCGCGCCTTGATGGCCGCCGGGTTGCCCCGGACGATGTAGGTGTACACCCGGCCGATCTGGCTGGTGTGGAGCACGTCCCAGTCCCGGGGCAGCTGGGGGGGCTCCTCCTGGCGGAAGGCCGCCTGGAGCTTGACGATGTTGTCCTGCAGGTCGGTGAGGGACCGCTCCAGCAGCACCTTCCCGTGGGACATGACCCCCACGTGGTCGCACACGTCCTCCAGCTCCCGCAGGTTGTGGGAGGAGACCAGCACGGTGGTCCCCCGCTGGGCCACGTCCCCCATGAGCAGGGACCACACCTGCCGGCGCATCACCGGGTCCAGGCCGTCCACCGGCTCGTCCAGCACCAGCAGCTCGGGCTGACAGCACAGGGCCAGCCAGAAGGCCGACTGCTTCTGCATCCCCTTGGACAGCCGCCGGATGGGCTGCCGGTCGTCCACCTCGGGGAAGGCCTCCCGCAGGGCCTCGTACCGCTTGTCGTCAAAGCGGGGGTAGAGCCCCCGGTAGAAGCGCATCATGTCCCGGGTGGAGGCGGACAGGAAGTAGTACAGCTCGTCGGGGATGACGGCGATCTTCTGCTTCACCGCCGGGTTTTCGTACACCGGCTGCCCGTCGGCCAGCACCGACCCCGAGTCGGGCCGGTACACCCCGGTGATGTGCCGCAGGATGGTGGACTTGCCCGCCCCGTTGGGGCCCACCAGGCCGTAGATGGAGCCCGTCTCCACCGTCATGGTCACCCCGTCCAGGGCCCGGAAGCCGTCAAAGGTCTTGACCACCTCGTTGACTTGGATCATCTTACTCCTCTCCTCCTTCCAGCCGCCGGATGCGCTCCCACAGCACCCGGCCGTCCACGCCCAGGAACAGCAGCTCGGCCGCCGTCCGGTCGAACACCGCCAGCAGCTTCTCCCGCCGGCCCCGGTCCACCCCGGTGTGGGGGGCGGCGAAGGAGCCCTTGCCGGGGACCGAGCTCACATAGCCCTCCGCCTCCAGGGCCTCATAGGCCCGCTGGATGGTGTTGGGGTTGATGGCCAGGGTACCGGCCAGGGTGCGTACCGAGGGGAGCTTCTCCCCCTCCCGGATGACGCCGGTCACCATCAGCCGGCGCAGCCCGTCCTTCACCTGCTCATAGATGGGGCGGGCGTCCCGATAGTCCAAATTGAGCATGGGTCCTCCTCTCCCCGGGTTTTCCCCGGAAAAGTCCGCCCGGTCGGCGGCCAACTGTATGAACTGTTCTAGTACACTCAGTATAGCAGGGCGGGGGTCGGAATACCATTAAGGATTTCTTAAGTTTTTCTTCAAGTTTTCTTTCCCTTCCCCGCTGGAGTGTGGTATGATAAAATAGCTTGATGTATTCCGCCCGCAAGGAGGTCTTTGTTATGCTGTACGATTCCATCGGCTTCATCGGCACCGGCAACATGGGCTCGGCCATCGCGTCCGCCGCCGCCAGGAGCGGTCAGGCCAAGGAGGTGCTCCTGGCCGACTATGACCCGGCCAAGGCCGCCGCCCTGGCTCAGACCCTGCCCGGGGCCCGGCCGTCCACCAACGAGGAGATCGCCCGCACCTGCCAGCTCATCGTCCTGGGGGTAAAGCCCCAGATGATGGCCGGGATGCTCTCCCCCCTGACGGAGATTCTCCGCGCCCGCGCCGACCGGTATGTGCTGGTGACCATGGCCGCCGGCCTCAGCTGCGCCCGCATCCGGGAGCTGGCCGGGGTGAGCTGCCCCGTCATCCGCCTGATGCCCAACACCCCCTGCGCCCTGGGGGCCGGGGTGGTGCTCTACTGCGGGCTGGACGCGGAGCAGGCCGACCTGGACAATTTCGCCGCCCTCATGGCCCCGGCGGGGCTGGTGGACCCCCTGGACGAGAAGCTCATCGACGCGGCCAGCGCCATCTCCGGCTGCGGCCCGGCCTACGTGTACCTGTTCCTGGAGGCCCTGGCCGACGGGGGAGTGGCCTGCGGCCTGCCCCGGGACAAGGCCCTGGCCTACGCCGCCCAGACGGTGGAGGGGGCCGCCCGGATGGTGCTGGAGAGCGGAAAGCACCCCGGCGCCCTGAAGGACGCGGTGTGCTCCCCCGCCGGCTCCACCATCCAGGGGGTGCGGGCCCTGGAGGCCAACGGCTTCCGCTCCGCCGCCCTGGAGGCGGTCATCGCCGCCTACGATAAGACCCTGGAGCTGGGGAAGAAGTAACTGCGGACCACCGTACCCCCTGCGCCGCCGAGGGCACCCGGGAGGCGCGCCATGTCAATCAGGCAGCGCGCCTGTCTGCAAATTTTAGACCACGAGCGGCAGCGGGCGGAGAAAATACCCGTTTTTAGATTTGCACCCGCGCGCCGGATGGAACACGCAGGCAAGGACCAGAGGTTTCCGAAGGGAAATTTTTAGAAACCGTAGGTTTCTAAACGGCGCTTTGGTGACTTTGCCGCTGTTGGCAAAGTCACTCGCCGCCCGCAGGCGGCGAAACCTCCCCATCCCTCGTCCCCACCGCAGCGGGAGAGCTGTATCATCGATCCTATGTTCCCGGAAAAAGAGGAACAAAACCAGAAGAAATTTCCAACGAGGTGATCCCATGCGCATCGTGGTAAAGGTAGGCACCTCCACGCTGGCCCACCCCACCGGGCGGCTGAACATCCGCCACGTGGAGGAGCTGGTGAAGGTGCTCTCCGATCTGAAAAACGCCGGGCACCAGCTCATCCTGGTGTCCTCCGGGGCCATCGGCATGGGGGTGGGCAAGCTGAACCTGCCCGGCCGCCCCGCCGACATGCCCACCAAGCAGGCCGCCGCCGCCGTGGGCCAGTGCGAGCTGATGTACACCTACGACCGGCTGTTCGCCCAGTACAGCCACACGGTGGCCCAGATCCTCCTGAACGCAGGGGACATCCAGGAGCCCCACCGCCGGGCCAACGTGGAGAACTCCCTGGGCCGGCTGCTGGAGCTGGGGGCCCTGCCTGTGGTCAACGAGAACGACGCGGTGGGCACTGACGAGATCGGGGTGTCCACCACCATCGGGGAGAACGACACCCTGTCGGCCATCGTGGCCCAGCTGGCCCACGCCGATCTGCTGGTCATCCTCAGCGACATCGAGGGGCTGTACACCGCCGACCCCCACCGGGATCCAGAGGCCCGCCTCATCCCCGTGGTGGAGGAGGTCACCCCCGAGATCGAGGCCCTGGCCGGCGGGACGGGCAGCGCCCTGGCCTCCGGGGGGATGGCCACCAAGCTGAAGGCCGCCAAGCTGGCCGCCCAGGTGGGCTGCGACATGGTCATCGCCAACGGGAAGCGGCCCCAGGCCCTCTATGACATCGCCCAGGGCAGGCCCGCGGGCACCCGGTTCCTGGGGAAGAAGCCGTCCAATCCATAACAAGCAGAAAGGGGAACTGCAAAGATGACTACCATGGAACTGCTGGCCCAGGCCAGGGGCGCCAAGGGCGCCATGGCCCTGGCCGATTCGGAACAGAAAAACCGGGCCCTGCTGGCCATGGCCGACGCCCTGGAGCGGCGGCAGGGGGACATCCTGGCCGCCAATGCACAGGACCTGGAGGCCGCCCGGGGGACCATCAGCGAGGTGATGCTGGACCGGCTGGCCCTGAGCCCCCAGCGCATCGCCGGCATGGCCCAGGGCATCCGGGAGGTAGCCGCCCTCCCCGACCCGGTGGGGAAGGTGCTGGCCCGGGTGGAGCGGCCCAACGGCCTGGTCATTGAAAAGACCGCCGTCCCCATGGGGGTCATCGCCATCATCTATGAGTCCCGGCCCAACGTCACCTCCGACGCCGCCGCCCTGGCCCTGAAGGCGGGCTCCGCCTGCGTCCTGCGGGGGGGCAAAGAGGCCCACCGGTCCGCCGCCGCCATCACGGCCGCCCTGAAGGAGGGGCTCGCCGAGGCCGGCCTGCCCCGGGAGGCCCTCCAGCTGGTGGAGGACACCACCCGGGCCTCCTCCCGGGAACTGATGACCGCCGCCGGGTACGTGGACCTGCTCATCCCCCGGGGGGGCGCCGGCCTCATCCGGGCCTGTGTGGAACAGGCCACCGTCCCGGTGATCGAGACGGGCACCGGCATCTGCCACATCTATGTGGACGGGGCGGCCGACCTGGACATGGCCCTGGACATCGTGGAGAATGCCAAGTGCTCCCGGCCCTCGGTGTGCAACGCCGCCGAGGTGTGCCTGGTGGACCGGGCCTGCGCCCCCGCCTTCCTGCCCCGGCTGAAGGAACGGCTGGCGGACGGCCGGGCCGCCAAGGGGGAGCCCCCCGTGGAGCTGCGGCTGGATCTCGCCGCCGCGGCCCTCATCCCCGGCACCCCCGCCGGAGAGGCCGACTTCGACACCGAGTTTCTGGACTACATCCTGGCGGTGAAGGTGGTGGACGGGGTGGAGGAGGCCGTCGCCCACATCGCCCGGCACTCCACCCACCACAGCGACTGCATCATCACCGGGGACGAGGGGACCGCCCGGCGCTTCCTGGCCGGGGTGGACTCGGCCGCCGTGTACTGGAACGCCTCCACCCGGTTCACCGACGGGGGGGAGTTCGGCCTGGGCTGTGAGATGGGCATCTCCACCCAGAAGCTCCACGCCCGGGGGCCCATGGGCCTGCAGGAGCTGTGCACCTATCAATATCGCATCCGGGGGACCGGCCAGATCCGGTAAATTTGGTATCATTTGCCCCATGGACATTTCTACCCGCCCGGTGTAGGATAGGGGCGGTAGCAATCTTTTGTTTTTCAGCGCGGCCTTTGGCCGGAAAGGAAGACCCTCATGACTCTGAAACCCCGCGAAACCGAATTTTTACAGCTGACTCGGGAGCTGCTGGACTCCGACCAGGTCCGGATGATGGGCCGGTGGCGGCACCACGGCCCGGTCACCACCCTGGACCACTCCCTGTTTGTGGCCTACAACGCCTACCGGGCCGCCCGCCTGCTGCGGCTGGACGTGCGGGCCGCCGCCCGGGGCGGTCTGCTCCACGACCTGTACCTGTACGACTCCCGGGACAAGTCGGCCCACCCGGGCAACCAGTGCTTTGACCACCCCCGGGCCGCCGCCCGGAACGCCGCCGGCCTCACCGATCTGAGCGACAAGGAGCGCAACATCATCCTGTCCCACATGTGGCCCCTGGGGGGCGCTTTCCCCCGGTCCTGGGAGGCCTGGCTGGTGGACCTGGTGGACACGGTGTGCGCCGCCCTGGAGCTCACCCGGATCTATCGCCCCTCCCGCCTGCGGGAGCGGCTGGGGGTGCGGCCGCTGGCGCCCCTTCCCGCCTGACCTGCTCATCGCCGCCTCTCCGCCCCGCGCGGGGAGGCGGTTTTGCGATTTTTTACAGTTTTTTTCCAGAAATTTTATCGTTCTTGACAATTTTGAAAAATTTTGCGGAAAGCGGTAAATTTTCCGAAATCTATGATATAATGACTTTGCGAAAATTCCGTCCTCCGGGGACGGACAGCGGGAGGAACCTGTATGGAATGTAATGCCGCCGCCCTCCAGGCCAAGCGGGAAGAACTGCTGAACGCCGGCGTGATCATGGTGGACCCCAGCAGCGTCTATGTGGAGAAGGAGGTCACCGTGGGGGCGGGCACCGTCCTGCTGCCGGGGACCATCCTCCGGGGAAAGACGGCCGTGGGCCCCAACTGTGAGATCGGCCCCCAGGTGATGCTCACCGACTGCACCGTGGGGGAGGGCTGCACCATCAACGCCTCCCAGTGCGAGGACAGCCGCATCGAGGCCGGCTGTCAGATCGGCCCCTACACCCACATCCGGCCCCACTGCGTGGTGGGGGAGGGCTCCAAGATCGGCGCCTTTGTCCAGCTGAAAAACTGCAACCTGGGAAAGGGGACCAAGATGGCCCACCTGACCTACGTGGGGGACAGCGACGTGGGGGAGAACTGCAACTTCGGCTGCGGCACCGTCACCTGCAACTATGACGGCTTCCAGAAGCACCGCACCACCATCGGAAGCCACGTGTTCATCGGCTGCAACACCAACTTCGTCCCCCCGGTGAAGGTGGAGGACGGGGCCTTCATCGCCGCCGGCACCACCGTCACCCGCGACGTCCCCGCGGACGCCATGGTCATCGGCCGGACCCGCCAGCAGGTGAAGGAGGGCTGGGCCGCCGAGAACCGGAAGAAACACGGGAAAGGCTGAGCTTCCGGGCGCGGAAGCTCTCCCGAATATACGAACCCACACTGGCGGCGGGCGCGCCGACCACAAAGGATTTGGAGGAATCAGAGAAATGATCGCACACGGGAAGGACATCAAGGTTTTCACCGGCAACTCCAACCCCAAACTGGCCAAGGACATCTGCATGGAGCTGGGCATCCCCCTGGGCAACTGCGAGGTGGGCTCCTTCTCCGACGGGGAGAACTTCGCCTCCATCTATGAGACGGTCCGGGGCTCGGACGTGTTCGTGGTGCAGTCCACCTGCTCCTTCGTCAAGGACGGCAAGCCCGGCACCGTCAACGACGCCCTCATGGAGCTGCTCATCATGATCGACGCCCTGAAGCGGGCCTCCGCCGGCCGGATCACCGCCGTGATCCCCTATTTCGGCTACGCCCGCCAGGACCGCAAGACCAAGCCCCGGGACCCCATCTCCGCCAAGCTGGTGGCCAACCTGATCACCGAGGCGGGGGCCGACCGGGTGCTGACCATGGACCTGCACGCCAACCAGATCCAGGGCTTCTTCGACATCCCGGTGGACAACCTGCTGGGCTCTCCCATTTTTGTGGACTACTTCACCCGCAAGTTCAAGGACTTCTCCGACGACACCATGGTGGTCTCCCCCGACGTGGGCTCGGTGGCCCGGGCCCGGGCCTTCGCCCAGAAACTGGGTATGCCCCTGGCCATCGTGGACAAGCGCCGGCAGAAGGCCAACTCCTCCGAGGTCATGAACATCATCGGCGAGGTGGAGGGCAAGCACGTCATCCTCCTGGACGACATGGTGGACACCGGCGGCTCTCTGTGCCACGCGGCCAAGGCCCTGGTGGAGCTGGGCGGGGCCAAGGACGTGTCCGCCTGCGCCTCCCACGGGGTGCTCTCCGGCCCCGCCGTGGAGCGCATCCGGGACAGCGTCATCAACGAGGTCATGTTCCTGAACACCATCCCCCCCAGAGAAGGCATCCAGTGCGACAAGATCAAGTACATCTCGGTGGCCCACATGTTCGCCGAGGCCATCAGCCACATCTACATGGAGACCTCCGTCTCCCCGCTGTTCCTGTAACAGTTCGATTTGATCCGACCGAGGGGCAGGTAACCTTTACCTGCCCCTTTTTCTACCCCCGGCCCCCTCTGGGGCGCGGGGCATTCTGCAAAGGGGAGACCGCAATGCTGTTTCAAAGGGACTCCGGCGGGGCGGCCTGGCTCATCGTGGGCCTGGGCAACCCCGGGGAAAAGTATGAAAATACCCGCCACAACGTGGGCTTTCAGGTGATCGACGAGCTGGCCGAGCGGCAGGGAAAGCCGGTCCAGCGGCTGAAGTTCAAGGCGCTGACCGGCCTGCTCACCATCGGGGGGGAGAAGGCGCTGGTGATGAAGCCGGTGACCTACATGAACCTGTCCGGG
This sequence comes from uncultured Oscillospiraceae bacterium, assembly GCA_944385645.1. Lineage (GTDB taxonomy): Bacteria > Bacillota > Clostridia > Oscillospirales > Oscillospiraceae > Lawsonibacter. The sequence continues at coordinate 1,599 of CALWYA010000036.1, read as the reverse complement.
GAGGCGGTGCGGCCAGCGGCCGACTTCTACAAGCTGCCCCCGGAGCGCATCCTGGTGATCTCCGACGACGTGGCCCTGGCCGCCGGCCGGCTGCGCATCCGGGCCAAGGGCTCCGCCGGGGGCCACAACGGCCTGAAGAGCATCATCCAGCACCTGGGCACCGACCAGTTCCCCCGCATCCGGGTGGGGGTGGGGGAGAAGCCCCACCCCGACTATGACCTGGCCGACTGGGTGCTGGGCAGGCCCCAGGGGGAGGACAAAAAGGCCATCGACGGGGCGGTGAAACGGGCCGCCGACGCGGTGGAGTGCATCCTGACCCAGGGGCTGGAGCGGGGGATGGGAAAGTTCAACGGCTGAGGCCGGCGGGAAAATCCCCAAAATCCTGTTGCTTTTTCTTCCTTGCTCTGATAAGATAAAGGAAAGAGCGGATCGCCCCTGCGCCCGGCCGGGCGCGCCACAATATTATTGGAGGGAATACACTATGAAGGACATCTATGTGGTCAACTGCTGCCGCACCGCCATCGGCTCCTTTGGCGGAAGCCTGAAGGACACCCCCGCCGCCGACCTGGGCGCCACCGTCATTAAGGAGGCCCTGAGCCGCGCCGGCGTCAAGCCCGAGCAGGTGGATGAGGTCATGTTCGGCTGCATCCTCACCGCCGCCCTGGGCCAGAACGTGGCCCGCCAGGCCTCCCTGAAGGCCGGCATCCCCACCTCCGTCCCCGCCTACACCGTTGGCATGGTGTGCGGCTCCGGTATGAAGTCGGTCATCGAGGGGGCCCGGTCCATCCTGGCCGGCGACGCCGACATCGTGGTGGCCGGCGGCACCGAGAACATGTCCGCCGCCCCCTACGCCCTGCCCGCCGCCCGCTGGGGCGCCCGGATGTTCGACAACAAGATGGTGGACACCATGGTGAAGGACGGCCTGTGGGACGCCTATAACAACTACCACATGGGCACCACCGCCGAGAACATCGCCGACGTGTGGGGCATCACCCGCCAGGAGATGGATGAGTTCGCCGCCTCCTCCCAGAACAAGGCGGAGGCCGCCCAGAAGGCCGGCCGCTTTGACGACGAGATCGTCCCCGTCATGGTCAAGCAGAAGAAGCAGATGGTGGAGTTCAAGGTGGACGAGTTCCCCCGGGCCGGCGTCACCGCCGAGGGTATCTCCAAGCTGAAGGGCGCCTTCCCCGTGGGCCCCGAGGGGGTGGAGGACCAGATCGTCCACACCTTCCAGCCCACTGAGGTCCACGAGGCCGACACCCGCAAGCACGAGCAGCGGGTCACCGCCGCCAACGCCTCCGGCATCAACGACGGCGCCGCCGCCATCGTGCTGGCCTCCGGCGAGGCGGTGGAGAAGTACGGCCTGAAGCCCATGGCCAAGCTGGTCTCCTGGGGCCAGGGGGGCGTGGACCCCAAGATCATGGGCGTGGGCCCCGTCCTGGCCACCCGTCAGGCCATGGATAAGGCCGGCCTGACTGTGGACGACATGGACCTGATCGAGGCCAACGAGGCCTTCGCCGCCCAGTCCATCGCCGTGGCCCGGGAGCTCCACTTCGACATGAGCAAGGGCAATGTGAACGGCGGGGCTATCGCTCTGGG